>JACCVZ010000394.1 GCA_013697905.1 Nocardioidaceae bacterium | reverse complement strand
GCTCGGGGTCGACGTCGAGCAGCACAGTGAGATGCGGGCGGAGGTGGGAGGTGGCCCACCTGGCGATGTCTTCGACGTCAGCGGTCACGAGGTCGCGGCCGGCGCCCTGGTAGGCCAGCGTCGAGTCGACGTAGCGGTCGGTGATGACGACGGCTCCCCTCGCCAGTGCGGGGTTGACGAGCTTGTGGATGTGCTCGGCTTTGTCGGCTGCGTACAGCAAGGCCTCGGCTCGGTGGTCGAGCTCTCCGGTATCGGGCGAGAGGACAATGTGGCGGATCGTCTGGCCGACCGTGGTGTCTCCCGGCTCGTGCGTGAGCACCACCTCGTAGCCGTCGGCGCTCAGCCAGTCGCGCAGCAGCCGCGCCTGGGTGGACTTGCCTGCGCCCTCGCCGCCCTCGAACGCGACGAAGAGCCCCCGGTCGGCGTACACCTTGGTGTCTCGCTTCAAGGACTGCCTCAGCTCGCTGCGCAGGGAGATGCCGGGTCGATCGTTCATGTGATGGTAGGAGAGGACGCCGACAACCACCATCAGGACTGCCGAGCCGAACATCGTGATGGCCGCACCGTTGTAGTCGAGGACAGCATCGTCGTCGAGCCGCCAACGCTGCTCACCGATCAGCCCCGCGATCACCGGCGCCACGGCGAGCACCAGCGCCAGCGACAGCCGCACCAGCATCTGTACGAACGCGAACGTCCGGCCGCGCAGCGAGTCGGCCACCTCCAGGCCCAGCAACGTGTAACCGGTGATCCAGGCCGTGCCAGCGAAGAAGCCGAGGGCTACCGCCATCGCGATGACGGCCACGAGGTTGGCCACGACAGCTATCGCGGCGAGCACGACACCGGCGGAAGTCAGCGAGAAGCCGAACAGCCGTCGACGCGACATCGCGCCGAGAAACCTGCTGCCGCGCAGCATCCCGAGGCCGAGTCCGGCGAACACTGCGGCGAAGAGCAGGCCGTATCCGGGATCACCGCCGCCGAGGTCGGCGACATACACCCGCGCCAACCCGATCACCACACCACCAGCCGCAAACGCCCCGGTGATCCCGATGACCAACCCCCGGACCAGTGGAGTACCGAAGACGTACGACCAGCCGTCCTTGACTACTGCCCAGACGCCGTTGTGGCTCCCGTCCTGGAGCGACGAACCTCGGGGGATGTCATGAAGCGTGGCGATCACCAAGCCGGACACGATGAACGACGCCGCATTGAACACCAGCGCGAACACGACGGGGGCGGCCACGCCGCCGAAAAGCGAGTTCAGCCCCTTCGTCGTCAAAGACAGAACGATGAAGATGGCCGCTGCCGGCAGTGCCGAGCCGTATGTCGTGGCGATCGAGATCTGGTTGGCCGCCTCCAGCCGGTGCCGCGGCACCAGGTTGGGGATGGTGGCGTCCTTCGCAGGCAGCCAGACCAGCGTGATGGCCTCGATGAGGACGGTCGAGATGAAGACCCAGGTCAAGGTGCCGACGATCGGGATCGTCAAGAAGATCAGTCCGCGCAGGACGTCGCCGATGATCAGCGTCCAGCGGCGGTCGAGCCGGTCCGCGACATACCCTGCGAGCGGCCCGAGCAGGAGAGCCGGGAGGACTCGCAGGAACAGCACACCGGCGATGGCGAAGTTCTGGCTGGCGTAGCCGGCGGACGCCAACGAGCTGGCCATCGCCGTAAGCGCCAACAGCCCCAGCCAGTCCCCCAGGCTCGAAAGACCAAGCCCGATCCACAGCCTGCGAAAGGCCGTGATCGACAAGACACCCCCGCGCGGGGTGCGAACAGCGGCAGCCACCCCGCCAGCCTAGTTTGAGGGGGAGACAGGTCAGGACGCCGAAGCGGGCCGCTTCGAAGGGGACTTCTTTGCCGCGGACTTCTTGCGGGCAGCAGATTTCTTCGCGGGAGCCTTCTTGGCTGCTCGCTTCTTGGGCGCCGGACCCCTCGCGCGCTTCTCGGCCAGCAGTTCCGCCGCCCGCTCCAACGTGATGGCATCGACGGAGTCGTCCTTTCGCAAGGTGGCATTGACCTCCCCGTCGGTGACATACGGGCCGAATCGACCGTCCTTGACGACCACGGGTTGACCGTTGGCTGGGTCGGCGCCCAGCTCCTTCAGCGGCGCGGCGGCGGCCCGTCGACCGCGTTGCTTCGGCTGGGCGTAGATCGCCTGTGCCTCGACGAGCGTGATCGTGAGAAGGTGCTCCTCGGAGTCGATCGACCGCGAGTCGGTGCCCTTCTTGAGGTACGGCCCATAGCGACCGTTCTGCGCGGTGATCTCCTCGCCCGAGGCGGGGTCGACCCCGACGAGACGCGGCAACAGCAGCAGCTTCAGCGCATCATCGAGCGTGATGGTGTCGAGGGACATGCTCGCGAACAGGCTCGACGTGCGCGGCTTCGCCGACTTCGGTGCGTCGTCCTCGAGCACCTCGGTGACGTAGGGACCGAAGCGGCCATTCTTGGCCACCACGGTGCGACCGGTCGAGGGGTCGGTCCCCAGCTCCTCCTCAACGCCCACTGGGTTGGCCAACAGCTCACGCGCCTTCTCCAACGTGAGCTCATCAGGAGGCAGGTCGTCCGGGATGTTAGCCCGGGTTTCGTCGGCCCCCTCCACGTACGGCCCGTAGCGCCCGACCCGCACCACAATGCCCTCGTCGAGCGGGAACGTCGACAACTCACGAGCATCGATCTCGCCCAGCTCGGTGACGAGCTGCTTCAGCCCGTCCTGCGCGTCGGAGCCGAAGTAGAAGTCCGACAGCTCGCGGGTCGAGTCCCGCCGGCCGGCGGCCACCTCGTCGAGGATGTCCTCCATCCCTGCGGTGAAACCGTAGTCAACGAGCCGGGTGAAGTGGCGCTCGAGCAACCGCACCACGGCGAACGCCAACCAGGCCGGCACCAGCGCCGTGCCCTTCTTGTAGACGTAGCCGCGGTTGAGGATCGTGCCGATGATCGAGGCGTACGTCGACGGTCGGCCGATCTCGCGCTCCTCGAGCTCGCGGATCAAGGTGGCCTCGGTGTAGCGCGCCGGTGGCCTCGTCTCGTGCCCGGCGGAGCCGAGCTCAGCCACCGTCAGGGCGTCCCCCTCGGCGACGTCCGGCAGCCGGGTCTCGCGGTCGTCGCGCTCGGCGTCGGGGTCGTCGTGGCCCTCGACGTACGCCTTCAAGAAACCGTGGAACGTGATGACGCGACCGCTCGCCGAGAATTCGCACGCCTCACCCGTGGCCGCCGTCGTGGCGATCCGCACCGATACCGAGCGGCCCTCGGCATCACGCATCTGGGAGGCGACGGTGCGCATCCAGATCAGCTCGTAGAGCCGGAACTCGTCGCCGGTGAGGCCGGTCTGCGCCGGTGTTCGGAACATCTCGCCGGATGGGCGGATCGCCTCGTGCGCCTCCTGGGCGTTCTTGACCTTGCTCTGGTAGGTCCTCGGCTGCTGCGGCAGGTAGTCGGCGCCGTAGAGCTCGCGCACCTGTGCCCGCGCGGCGCTGACTGCCGTGCCGGACAGCGTCACCGAGTCGGTGCGCATATAGGTGATGAAGCCGTTCTCGTAGAGACGCTGCGCCACCGACATCGTCCGGGAGGCGCCGTAGCCGAGCTTGCGCGAAGCCTCCTGCTGGAGCGTCGTGGTGCGGAACGGGGCGTACGGCGACCGACGGTACGGCTTGGACTCGACCGAGCGGACGGCGAACTGCTGGTCCCGCAACGCGGCCGCAAGCGCACCCGCCCGGGCCTCGTCGAGATGAACGACGTCGCTGCCGTCCTTGAGCAGTCCGCCGGACGTGAAGTCGCGACCCTGGGCGACCCGCAGACCGTCGACCGAGGTGAGCTTCGCAGGGAAGGTCGGCGGAACTTTCGACTCGCCGGCGTCGAACGTCGCCTCGAGGTCCCAGTACGACGCCGTACGGAACGCGATCCGCTCCCGCTCCCGGTCGACGACGAGCCGGATCGCAACGGACTGCACCCGCCCGGCCGACGTCCCGCTCATCACCTTCTTCCACAGCACCGGCGAGACCTCGTAGCCGTAGAGCCGGTCGAGGATGCGGCGCGCCTCCTGCGCCTCGACGAGGTGCTCGTCGATGTCGCGCGGGCTCGAGACGGCGTCGTTGATCGCCTGCGAGGTGATCTCGTGGAACACCATCCGGCGCACCGGGACCTTCGGCTTCAACTCGTCCAGAAGATGCCAGGCGATGGCCTCACCTTCGCGGTCCTCGTCGGTGGCGAGATAGAGCTCGTCCGCGTCCTTCAGCAGCGACCTGAGCTTGGTGATCTGCGCCTTCTTGTCCCGCGGCACGACGTACACAGGCTTGAAACCGTCGTCGACGTTGACGCCGAGCCGCCCCCATGGCTCGCCCTTGTACTTCGCCGGCACCTCGCTGGCGTTGTTGGGCAGGTCGCGGATGTGCCCGATCGACGACTCCACGACGTATCCACGCCCGAGGAAGCCCGAGATCGTGCGCGCCTTCGCCGGCGACTCAACGATGACGAGCTTGTGTCCGTCACTGGCCACGTAGGGGTGCTCCACTCTGCTTGACTGTGCTGGTGTCGGTCGATGCTGCGAGGAAACCGTAGCGCGGTATCCAAGAATCTCTGCTCGCATCGATGATGCCGCAGTCTCGACCCGTCTCAACTACCAGCATCACCGACGCCCGAACGGGTAGCACCTGGCCGGCGTCGGAGGCTAGCTACTTCTTGGTCGACGTCTCGAACGTCTCGTGCCAAGTCTTCGGCGAGGAGAGCTCCGGCAGCGCGTCCTTGTACTGCTGGGCGAGCTGTGGCCACTCCTTGGCAAGCTGGGTGTGCAACGTCAGCGATCGGCTCACCAGGTCGCGGAACTTCTCCGGCCGACGCTTGTACCAGGCAGCCGACGTGCCGTCGGCCGACGAGACCAAGGCTGAGTCGAACTGTGCGAGCAGCCACCACTTGAGGTCGACGTGGGCGATGTTGACCTCGGGATGCTTCATCGCGAGGCCTCTGACCGGCAGCACCTGGCGCACGCCCCCCGTGACCACCGTCGTCGCACGGCCGATCAGACTGGTCGGGGCCGTGTGCAACTTGCCCTTGCGCGGCGGCTTCTTGCGTCGCGCTCTGGGGAACATGTCGAGGTCAGGTTTCGCGATGGAGTCGTCGTAGTCCTTGCGCAGCGTGTTCAGCTCACCCAGTCGGAGGCGGAGGTCACGGTGCATCCGTTCCGGTCCCTCGAGGATGTCCTGGATCGCCATCAATCCCATCTCGGCCGGTCCGTACTGCATCGACAGCAGGTGCTTGACCTGCGTCTCGAAGCTCTCACGAACCAGCCGGCCACCGCGTTCGTAGGGCGAGTGCAGCAATGCGGTCACGATGCGGTTGCGACGGTGGAAGTACGCCTGCCAGTCGATCGTGTCGTCCTTCTCGTGCCATGGCACGTGCCAGACCGCCACACCGGGCATCGTCACGGTCGGGTAGCCCGCCTCACCGGCTCGCAGTCCGAACTCGGCGTCGTCCCATTTGATGAACATGGGAAGGGAGAGCCCGATCTCACGGATGACTTGGGTGGGGATGAGGCACATCCACCAGCCGTTGTAGTCCACGTCGACGCGCCGGTGCAGCCACTTGGTGGACCGCAGTGAGCGTTTGGCGAAGTTGTGCCCGTGTCTGGTCTTGGGCGCGGGGCCCCAGAACCAGCGCCACTTGGCGACCGTCTCGCCGTAGGCGTGCATCACGGTGCGGTCGTAGAGGCTGAACATCTGTCCGCCGACGATCGTGGGCTGCTTCACCAGGTCGGCGAACGCGACCGCGCGCAGGATCCCCTCCGGCTCGCAGACGACGTCGTCGTCGAGCAGGAGCACGTAGTCGGCGCTTCCCTTGCTGGCGGCCTCGTCCATGGCGCGGGAGAAACCGCCGGAGCCGCCCAGGTTGCCCTGCTCGATCAGCCGGAGCCTCGGTCCGAGGTCGGCCGCCACCTGCGCATACAGCTCGTGGTCGCAGACCTTCTGGTTGCCTTGGTCGACGACGATGACCTCGTCGAGGATGTCGAGCACGGCCGGCTGCGCCACCAGCTTGACGAGCTGGTCGAGGCAGAAGTCGGGGCGATTGTAGGTGGTGATGCCGAGCGAGACGGTGCCCCGCTCCGCTCGGTCGGTCTCGAAGCCCCACTCGGCCGAGTGCAGGACGAGCTCCTTGTCGCCCCCCTCGATGTCGAACCAGTACCAGCCGCCGTCGATGAACGGCTTGAGCGGCAGCTCGAACTCGACGGTCTGAGGGTCGGCGGCCGACACCACAGCCGCGTCGGCGCGCTGCACGTGGCCCTTCGCCGTCGAACGGTAGACGAACACCGTGCCGTGACCGGAGGCGCTGACGACCAGCTTCACCGTGTCGAGGTCGGTCCAGCGGCGCCAGTAGCTGGCGGGGAACGCGTTGAAGTAGGTGCCGAACGTCAGCCGGTGCTCGGACTTCGCCGACGCCCCTGCCGCGGTGATGGCTCCGAACGAGCCGACACCCTCGACGACGTCGCCCGCCGTGTCGTCGTACTGATGCTTCTCGCTGTTCTTGCCACGGGTCGAGCGCTCAGTATCGACCCCGTCTTCTTGCCCGGCCTGGCGTGTGGTGCTTTCGCCACCGCCGAAACCGGACAGTCCGTTGACGTACAGTGGACGGATGTCGAGGTCCTGATCAGCGCGGATGATCGTGCGCTGGACGACGCGCATCGTGCTGTTCTCGGTGGAGCCGGCGGGGGCGTCCTGGGCAGGCGCCTCTGCAGTGTCAGTCAAGGTGGCGTCCTCAGAGGTGGGGCTACGACGTTCTCACGCTACCAGTGGGGGCGGGGGTTGAGGCCAATCCGAGCGGCTCGCACCTACGATGGGCGGGTGCTCCGCCGCCCACCAACTGTCTATCTCCACATCGGGCCGCCCAAGACCGGGACCACCTACCTCCAAGAGGTGTTGTGGCGCAACGAGCGGCGGCTGTCCGAGCAGGATGTCGCGTTCCCTCGTCGACCACTGGACCACTTCCGCGCGGCGCTCGATCTGCGCGGGCTCGACTTCGGCGGGTACGAAGACCCAGAAACCGACGGCGCCTGGGACAGCTTCTCCGCCGAGGTGCTGGCATGCGGCAAGGACAAGGTGGTGGTCTCGCACGAGGTGCTCGCCGCCGCGACGACCGAGCAGGTCAGCCGGGCGCTGGCCTCGCTCTCGCCCGCTGACGTGCACGTCGTCTACGGCGCCCGCGACCTCGCCCGGCAGCTTCCGGCGGTGTGGCAGGAGTCGCTGAAGAACCGGCGGACACGGCCCTACCAGCAGTTCCTGAAGACCGCACTCAAGCGACCGCGCCGCCAGCGCCGCGGCGTCGGCTTCTGGGCGGCGCAGAACCCGCTCACCGTCCTCGCGCGTTGGGCTGAGCAGGTGCCTGCGGACCGGATCCACGTGATGACCATTCCTCAACGGTCCGCCGCCGACGACACGCTCTGGAAGCGTTTCTGTGCCGTCTTGGGCATCGACCCCAGCGGGTTCGACCTCAACGTCGCCCGCAGCAACACCTCGCTCACGCAGGCCGAGGCAGAAGTCCTCCGACGCCTCAACGCTGCGTTGCCCGACGATCTGCCCTGGCCGGAGTACGAGCGGTTGATCAAGCGCCGGTTCAACACGTTGGCCGACCGCGGGGCCGACGGGGAGCGTCTGCGGGTGCCGCCGCGCTACCGCGGGAAGGTCCGTGCTCTGACCTTGCGGATCCAGGCCGGGCTCGCCGCGTCGCCGTACGACGTCGTGGGAGACCTCGACGATCTCACACCGCTCGACGACGCGTTCGGCCCCGTGCGCGGGCTGTCTGCGACGAAAGCCGCCGATGCTGCGGCGACGCTGCTGGCAACGGTGCTGACCGAAGCGCCGACGACGGCGGACGCCCGCCGGCGTCGCATCCTGGAGCTGGGGCGCCGGATACGGCGCCGGCGATTCGACCGATGATGACGAGCACCGCTGATTCGCTGCGCAAACGCGTCTTCTTCCACATCGGTGCGCCCAAGACCGGGACGACATACCTGCAGAACGTCCTCTTCCAGAATCGAGAAGAGCTCGCAGCGGCGGGACTGCTCTACCCGTACTCCGACGTGGGGCAGTCGTTTCGGTCGATGCAGGACTTCCGTGGAGTCGGGTGGGGCAATGCGACCCCGGCGAAGTTCCGCGGCGAGTGGGACCACGTCGCCCGGCGCACCCGCAGATGGGAAGGCGACACGGTCATCGTCTCCAACGAGCTCCTCGGCGGCTCGTCCCCTGGACGGATCACCAAAGGTGTGTCCACGGTGCAGCCTGCCGAGCTGCACGTGATCTTCACGGCGCGCGACTTCGCGCGGCAGCTCGTGTCGGACTGGCAGGAACACGTCAAGCACAAGCACACGGTCACGCTCGAGCAGTTCGTTGATGACCTGATCGAGCACGGGCTCGACGCGCCTCGGCCGTTCGGGGAGCTCTTCTGGGGCATGCACGACGCCGGCTTCGTGCTTCGCCGCTGGGCCGAGGTCGTGCCCGCCGCGCACATCCACATCGTGACCGTGCCGCACCTGGGCGCCCCGAGCGACACCCTCTGGCGGCGATTCTGCGCGGTGACCGGCCTCGACCCCGATCGCTACGACACGGTCGTCGAGCGCTCCAACGCCTCCATGGGCGTCGCCGAGACCGAGCTGGTCCGACGGATGAACTTCGAGGTGCAAGGGATGGCGGACGAGCATTACGACCCGCTCGTCCGCAAGCTGCTCGCCGAGGAGATCCTCGGCGGCCAGTCACCCAGGCTGGTGCTCCCCGAGGGTCGGATGGAGTGGGTCGAGACCCGCTCCCGCCGCCTCATCGACGAGGTCACGGCGGCCAGGTACGACGTGGTCGGCGACCTCGAGGAGCTGATGCCGCTACGCGCGGAACATGGGGGCTACGTCTCTCCCACCTCCCTCACCGAGCAGGACCTGGCATCGGCAGCGATCCGGGCCGCCACCGGGATGCTGAAGCATGCCGGCCGCCAGCGGCGGCGGACCGCGGAGCTGCAACACCTGGCGGACGGCACGAAGCCGCCTCCGCCGGACCTTCGCGCCCGCGGGTTCGAGCTCTACTGGAAGGTGCGGGGCCGCGCCGGCCGGGTCGCCCGCAAGCTCGGCGTCAAGCGCTGAGTCAGCCTTGGACCCTGCGCTGCTGCTTCTTCAGCTGCTTGGCGAGGCGGCGCTGGGTCACGAGGAGCTCGTTGACGACGTCGAGCAGCGCCCGGACGACCTCGGCGTCATCGACGGTGTCCGGACGCTTGCCGACGTCTTCGCGCCTGGCCGACAACCTGGGGGGCGCGGGCACCAGGTCGTCGAGAGAGCCGACAACGTCGTACCCCCGCGCGCACACCTCCTGGGCGGTCGCCTTGGACCGTTTGACCAGGGCGCTGCGTTCGGAGGTCGTGAGCGAGAGCTTCGAGGTGTCCTCGACGACGCCGGCGAGCACGTCGAACAGCCCGGCCCGGACCACGCGGCGGTACTGCAACCTCGTCAGCTCCTGGCCGTGACGAACGTTGAAGCGTCGCAGCACCTCGGCCGCGGTGACGCTCATCGACGTGTTGACCACGGGGACATCCGTGTCGTACGACGCGCCGCGAACGCCGAGAACGCTCGCGAACCGCTCCCACAACAGGGTCGGTGGCCACCCGGCCGGTGGGGTGGTCACGACATGCACGCGCTGCGGAGAGAGCCCCTGAGACCAGCGGCCCAGAGCGACCGGGAGGTCCTGGGCACGCCAGAAACCTTTGGCCATCCCGGACTCCGACGGCCCGAGAGCGTCGGCAAGAAAGTCTGCGTATCCGAGCGTATGCTGGTTCTTGACCCGCTCCTGCCACACCGCTGGGGCCTGACGTAGGAGATCCCTGGCCGTGTAGATGACGTGCACCTCGGTACGGTCCGCGAACGACGTCAGGGCGCGCCGACACTCGTCCTCCTCGGCGTACACGAAGAGCTCGCTCGACATCACCGCCGTGCCCTTCCAGGCATCGGTGAGGCGGACGGCCTTGTCCCAGTCGCCGCGGATGTCGCGGCCGAAGTCGCGCTCCCACATCGCGCGCAGATCCCACACGGTCGTGTGGTGGGCGTCCCCGATGACGCGGGGATACAGCACACCGGCCGCCTCGAGCGCGCTGCGATTGAGGTGCAGCACCTGTTGCAGGTAGGTGGTGCCGGTCTTCGGCGCCCCGATGTGCAGGAAAAGCCGGTCAGCC
Organism: Nocardioidaceae bacterium; assembly: GCA_013697905.1. Taxonomy (GTDB): domain Bacteria; phylum Actinomycetota; class Actinomycetes; order Propionibacteriales; family Nocardioidaceae; genus JACDHG01. The sequence goes on along the minus strand of JACCVZ010000394.1, from coordinate 7,943 downwards.
ACGCCGGAGCCGCCTGGCGAGTCGGGTGACCTTGCCGTCCGGATCCGGTTCCGACTCCGGCGTGTGTACGGCCGACTTGTCCAGCAGCGCCGCCTCGGACAGCAGGTGCAAGGAGACGTCGAGAAGCTGCTCGGGTGAAAACTCGTCCGGGCCGGGCTCGGCGACGTCCGTCACCTGAGGGTGCAGGTCGTTCAGGTCGCCCACAACCGGATACCCGGCAGCAGACAGCTGCGCGACCTGCCGAGCGGCCTGCGCCTGGGTCGCCTCGTGCCAACGCGGGGGCACCCGCAGCGGACCGTGCCGTCGCTCGGTGCTAAGCACGCGGATGACGAAGCCGCGCTTGACGCGAGCCTCGTAGCGCGGCCACGGGAGGTCGACATCGAAACACGCGTTCATCCGGCGTAACACTTCGGACTCTGCCGACCCCATCGAGCGGTTGTCACTCACCTCCGGCAGGTGGTAGTCCAGGTCCGGCAGCCCACACGCCCGCCGGAAGCGGGTCCACAGCTCGCTGCGGTCGCCACCGGGCGGAGGCACCGTCACGATCGTGACCGCGTCGCTGCCTACCTGTTCTGCCCATCGACGGGCGACGCTCACCAGGTCCTGGGCTCGCCAGAACTTGGCTCGCCTGCGCTCGTCGAAGACATGGTCGAGGAACTCGGCATACGTCGTCTGGTTGCGGTTCTTCACGTTCTCCTGCCAGACCGCGGGGATCTGACGGCCCAGGTCACGTGCGGTGATCACGATGCGCACGTCGGCACTGTCGAAATCTTTGACGGCCCTGATCCGGTCCTGGCGCCGCGTCCGTGCCAGGGACTCGTGCGAGATGACGGCTGGCCCGTCGAAGGCGTTGACCTCACGGGTGACCGCCGCCCAGGCACCCTTGGCGCGCTGGTACTCATGACCGGCGAATGTGCCTCCGCGCAGGTCCAAGGCGGCCCGGAAGTGTGAGTGCGGGGAGTCGCCGGGATACACAGTCCCGGCGGCCTGAAGGGCCGACCTGTTGGAGACCAGGATGCGCTGCAGGAACGTCGTGCCGGTCTTCGCCACACCGACATGCAAGACCACTCTGCTGGACAGGGGCTTCCTCCTGCGTCGGATCCGTTCGGCGAGATCGCCCCGATCCTACTGGGGCAAGGAGAGGGCCCACCGACCGTGAGGCTGGTGGGCCCTTCTCGACAATGCTGCGATCAGGCGGTCGCCCGCTGCTCCTGTGCCTCGCCGATCGCGATCGGACGACGCTTGGAGATGTAGACGGCGGTCGCAATGCCGGCCGCAGCCACGAGGGCGATGAGCAGGCGCAGCGGCTTGTTCTCATCTGTGCCGATGCTCATGCCGACGATTGCAGGCGCGATCAGTAGCGACACCAGATTCATCACCTTGAGCAGCGGGTTGATCGCCGGGCCAGCGGTGTCCTTGAATGGGTCGCCGACCGTGTCGCCGATGATCGTCGCCTCGTGCGCCGGCGAGCCCTTGCCGCCGTGGACGCCGTCCTCGACGAGCTTCTTCGCGTTGTCCCAGGCGCCACCGGAGTTGGCGAGGAACACGGCCATCAACGTGCCGGCGCCGATCGCGCCCGCGAGGTAGGCGCCCAACGGCCCGACCCCGAGGCCGAAGCCGACGGAGATCGGCGCCAGGATGGCGAGCAACCCGGGCGTTGCGAGCTCACGCAGCGAGTCGCGGGTGCAGATGTCGACGACCTTGCCGTACTCCGGGCGGCCGGTGCCTTCCATGATCCCGGGGATCTCGCGGAACTGCCGACGCACCTCATACACCACCGCGCCGGCGGCGCGGCCGACGGCACTGATCGCCAGACCGGAGAAGAGGAACACGACGGCAGCACCGATCAGGAGGCCGACAAGGTTGGCGGGGTCGGCGACGTTGAGGATGCCGTTGTAGTTGGAGATCTCGGCAGGGCTCAACCCGGCGGGTGACGCGCCGGACTCCGTCACGGCACCCGTGATGGCGCTGGTGAAGGATCCGAACAGAGCCGTCGCGGCAAGGACCGCCGTAGCGATCGCGATGCCCTTGGTGATCGCCTTGGTCGTGTTGCCGACGGCGTCGAGCTCGGTCAGGATCGCCGACCCCTCGCCGTGCACGTCACCGGACATCTCGGCGATGCCCTGGGCATTGTCGGAGACGGGACCGAACGTGTCCATCGCGACGATCACGCCGACGGTGGTGAGCAGGCCACATCCGGCCAGCGCCACCGCGAACAAAGACACCACAATCACCCCACCACCGAGCAGGAACGCACCGTAGACAGCGGCCCCGATCACCAAAGCGGTGTAGACGGCGGACTCGAAGCCGACGGACAAGCCGGAGAGGATCACGGTCGCCGAACCGGTGAGAGCCGTCTTGCCGACGTCCTTGACGGGGCGGAACTCGGTGCCGGTGAAGTAGCCCGTCAGCGACAGGATCAGTGCCGCAAGGACGATGCCGATGATCACCGCGACGGTGGCGATCACTGCTGGGTTGCCGTCCGCAGATGCGCCACCGTCGAAGTCAGAGAACGAGGTCGGCAGGTAGGCGAACGCCGCGATCGTGCACAGGATCGCGGAGACGCCCGCGGAGATGTAGAACGCACGGTTGATGGTGGTGAGCCCGCCCTCAGTGGGGCGTGGTCTGCAGAGGTAGACGCCGAGGATCGCGGTCAGCGCGCCGATGGCCGGCACGATCAGCGGGTAGACGAGTCCGTCGGCCCCGAAGGCGGCGCTACCAAGAATCAGCGCGGCGACCAGCATGACGGCGTACGACTCGAACAGGTCGGCCGCCATCCCGGCGCAGTCGCCGACGTTGTCGCCGACGTTGTCGGCGATTGTGGCGGCGTTGCGCGGGTCGTCCTCCGGGATGTTCTGCTCGACCTTGCCGACGAGGTCGGCTCCGACGTCGGCGGCCTTGGTGAAGATGCCGCCACCGACCCGCATGAACATCGCGAGCAGTGCGGCACCGAAGCCGAAGCCCTCGAGCACGTCGGGGGCGTCTCCCCGGTAGATGAGCACGACGGTGGAGGCGCCGAGCAGACCGAGTCCCACCGTGAGCATTCCCACGAACCCGCCGGTGCGGAAGGCGACCCGCATGGCCGGGTCGCGTCCTTCGTCGCGGGCTGCTGCTGCCATCCGCACGTTGGCGCGCACCGCCAGCGACATGCCCAGGAAGCCGATCGTCGCCGAGAAGCCGGCCCCGACGAGGAAGAAGATCGAGCGGCCGATGCGGATCGAGGAGTCACCCGGCAGCACGAAGAGGAGCGCGAACGCGATGACCGCGAACACGGCGAGGGTTTTGAACTGGCGGGTGAGGAAGGCCTGTGCCCCCTCCTGGACCGCTAGGCCGATGGTCTTCATGCTTTCCGTGCCGTCGGGGGCCGCCAGCACCTCTCGCCGGAACAACGCGGCCATGGCCAGCGCAACCAGGGCGATGACAGCAACGATGACGACGAAGGTGATGTTGCCGCCGGAAAGGGACAGGGCATCACCGCTTCCAGCGGCGAGACTGAGCCGAGACATCCGGTACCTCCACAGAGCCCAATGGCTCCCGTTAGCGATGTGCGGGACAGCTGATGCGTTGCAGAGGGTAGGTCGGTTGCCGGTTTGAGGCGTCGATACCAGTCACGCAACGCAGGGTCGGGCGGAGTCTAGCCACTCCAACGAGGCACTGCCCAAACGCGGGGCTGCGGGAGGTCGTGCCGGTCAGGAGCGAGAGGCTGCCTCGACGGAGTCGTAGATGCCGAAGACCTTCGCCAGCCCGGTGATGCGGAAGATCTTGAGCAGTCGCTCCTGGGTGCACACGAGGACGAGCGTGCCGCTGTGAGCGCGGACTCGTTTCAGCGCCCCCACGAGGACCCCGAGGCCGGTCGAGTCGAGGAAGTCGACTCCCTCGAGGTTGACGATAAGGTCGTGGTGGCCGGCGTTGATCAAGCCGACAAGCCGTTCACGCAACTTAGGCGCGGTGTAGACGTCGATCTCGCCCCCGACGTCGACCACGGTGCGCTCACCGGACTCTCGGTTGTCCAACGATAGATCCATCGTCTCTCCTAGCTGAGAGGTACGACCGCAGTCAGCGGGCACGCCGACGAGCAGCCCGCGGGCGTCTCCAGCATTCAACCACGTTCGTTGGCTGCCGCGGCGCGTCTGAGAGGATGTGAGATCGTGGCGGTCAGCAGTGCAAACAGCGGGTTCGACCCCGAGGCTGTCGCGCTTCGGCTAGCCGCACCGCCCACCCGACAGGACCGGCTGCTGCACCTCGAAGTGCGCCCCGCCCGGGAGGCGCAGGTAGCCAACTGGCCCGCCTGGGGCCATCCATCGGTCAGCGCGGCGTACTTCGACCGGGGGATCGACGCGCCCTGGAGCCATCAGAAGCACGCCGCCGACCTGGCGTGGCACGGCCAGCACACCGTCGTCGCGACAGGGACGGCCTCCGGCAAGTCGTTGGCGTATTTGTTGCCCGCCCTGTCGGTGATCGCCCACAGCATCGACCGGCCCGGGAGCCGCGGCGACTCGGTGCTGTACGTGTCTCCTACCAAGGCCCTGGCCCACGACCAGTGGGCATCGGTCCAGGGGCTGCGCGTCCCCGGTGTCCGAGCGACGACATACGACGGGGACTCGTCGCGAGAGGAGCGCGACTGGGCCCGCAACCACGCCAACTACGTGCTCACCAACCCCGACATGCTGCATCGCACGATGCTCCCTGGCCATTCCCGCTGGTCGCTTTTCTGGGGCTCGCTACGTTTCGTGGTGGTCGACGAGTGTCATCACTATCGGGGGGTTTTCGGCGCACACGTTGCACAGATCCTCCGCCGCCTGCGACGAATCGCTGCGCACTACGGCGCGAGCCCTACGTTCGTGCTGGCGTCGGCGACCACGGCCGACCCTGAGGTGACGGGCGCACGGCTCATCGGAGCCCCGGTCAGGTCAGTGACAGCGGACGCCTCCCCGCGGGGCAGCACCGTGATCGCGCTTTGGGAACCGCCGTTGACGTCCCTGCTTGGCGAGCAGGGCGCGCCCGTGCGCCGCTCGGCAGGCGCAGAGACGGCAGACCTCGTCGCCGACCTCGTCACCGAGGGGGTGCGGACGCTGGCGTTCGTGCGCAGCCGACGCGGCGCCGAGACGGTGGCGCTACGGGCCCGCGAACTGCTGGCGGAAGTCGACCCCGAGCTGGCGCGGCGGGTGGCGCCCTACCGCGGCGGCTACCTGCCGGAGGACCGGCGAGAGCTCGAACGTCAGTTGCGGTCGGGTGAGCTGCTCGCGGTGGCGAGCACGAACGCCCTCGAGCTCGGCATCGACATTGACGGTCTTGACGCTGTCGTGATGGCAGGGTTTCCCGGCACGCGCGCCTCAATGTGGCAGCAGGTGGGGCGCTCCGGACGCGAGGGGCAGGGTGGGCTCGGCGTGCTGGTCGCCCGTGACGACCCACTGGACACCTACTTGGTGACGCACCCTGAGGCGTTGCTCGGCGCCCCGGTGGAGGCGACCGTCTTCGATCCTGGCAACCCCTACGTCGTTGCTCCACACCTGTGTGCAGCGGCTCAGGAGCTGCCGCTGTCCGACGACGACCTGACGCTGTTCGCCGGAGACGTGGCCGGGGTCGTGGCGTCGCTGGTGGACGCGGGCTACCTGCGCCGGCGCGCTCGCGGATGGTTCTGGACGCGGCGCGACCGTGCCTCGGACCTGGCCGACATCCGCTCGAGCGGCGGCAGCCCGGTCCGCATCGTGGAGAAGTCGACCGGACGACTGATCGGCACGGTGGACGCGGCGTCCGCGCATGCCACCGTCCACACCGGAGCGGTGTACGTCCACCTCGGGCAGACCTACCTCGTGTCGGACTTCGACCCTGTCGAGGGGGTCGCGCTGGCGGACCTCGCCGACCCGGAGTACTCCACGACGGCGCGGGAGTTGACCGACATCACCATCGTCGGCAGGGACGTCAGCGCCAGCTGGGGAGAGGGCACGCTGTCCTTTGGGACCGTCGAGGTGTCGTCGCAGATCGTCGCCTTCCTCAAGCGGCGGGTCGGCAGCGGCGAGGTGCTCGGCGAGCAACCGCTGGACCTCCCGCTGCGTCAGCTGCAGACCAAGGGCGTGTGGTGGACGCTCAGCGCCGGCCAGATCGCGGCCAGCGACGTTCATCCGGTCGACGTACCCGGAGCGGCACACGCCGCCGAGCACGCCTCGATCGGACTCCTGCCGCTCTTCGCCACCTGCGATCGCTGGGACATCGGCGGCGTCTCGACCGCACTGCACGTAGACACCGGGCTGCTCACTGTGTTCGTGTACGACGGTCACCCCGGCGGCGCCGGTTTCGCCGAGCAAGGCTTCAGCAAGGCGCTCGAGTGGCTGACGGCAACCCGGGAGGCCATCGCGTCGTGCACGTGCGACGAGGGCTGCCCGTCCTGCGTGCAATCCCCTAAGTGCGGCAACGCCAACAAGCCGCTGGACAAGCGTGGCGCAGTCCGACTGCTCGACGTGCTCCTCGCGGGCCCGCGCTGAGGCGGTTACGGTAGTTGTGAAGTCGCGCCGGCGCTGGTGTGCACGTGAGCGTCCCGCGCTCGAAGAAGGAGTGAGTCGCCCGTGGTCATCGTCGGACTGCTGATCCTGCTGGTGGTTGCCGTCATCGTCATCGCCACCGTCGCCCGCGGTGGCGATCCCACGAGCATCGACCTCGGGCCATTCGTCATCCGCACGAGCTTCACCGGGGTCTTCGTTGCCGGTGCGCTCACCTTGCTGCTTGGGCTTCTCGGGGTGATGGTGCTGTTGTCGGGCCTGCGCCGGAGCCGCCGGCGCCGCGCCGAGGTGCACGAGCTACGTGACCGGGCCGGCGCGAAAGGTCGCTCCGAGGGAGGTTCGCGTAAGTCGGCACCGGAGCAGGCCACCAGCGCTACACGAGCCTCCCAGGGTCCGCCCCCTGCAGCAGGCACGGAGGAACCTCGCCGCCAGCCGCGGGACGCTGATGAGTCCTTCGACTCGGCGCCGCGAGACCACTAGCGCGTCTGCTGAACCCTCCTCAGGCGGGGCCGGCTCGGGCTTCCGCCACGATCCTGACGACAAGACCCATCGGAAGTCTGACCCCGTCCACGACCTCGATTACCAGGTCCTCGCCGTCGACCGTACAGCTCAGCAGCTCGGCGTCGTTGTCGGCAGCGATCTTGTTTGCCGCGTAGCACCCGTCACCGCCGCGCTGCAACCGGGCAGCCCCTGACAGGGCGGCGAGATCCGCGGCTCCGTCGAGATGGTGCTGGCGGGCAACGGCGCCCGCCACTACCAGCGTCAGCCAACCAAGGCACAGACACACCATGATCCAGGCCATCCCCCACACGGTGGCGAAGCCGCCCTCGCCGTGCCCGCCGTCAGGCGGCGTCACGGTGGCTCCTCGAGCTGCACGGTCGCGCTGGCGTCAACCGTGATACCAGGCAGCGGCACGAGCAGCCAGCGCGGCGCCTCCTGGTGCGACGTCACGGTGACGGTCACGGTCCCACCCGACTCGTCCGTGGTCACCGTGGCCTGGGCAGGCGCAGTGCGGTGTGCCGCCTGCGTCGCGGCCGATTCCTCGTCGCCGCGAGCCAACGCACGCGCCGCGTCGCGGGCAGCGTCGACGACCCGCACCTGCGCCACACCGACCGAGATCATCCACACGAGGACGAGGGCGAACGCCGTCACCAGCGGAAGCACGATCGCAGCTTCGGCCGTGACCGTGCCGTCGTCGCGGCGAGACATGCATCGACCAAGCATGCCCGATCACCACAGTCCCGGCAGATCAAGCATGTGCAGGACAACTCCGAGGTAACGCTCGACGAACGAGTGGTAGTAGTCCACCAGGCTCACGAGGGTCGCAGCGAAACCGACGCCCACCGCAGCTCCCACGGCGTACTCGGCAGTGGCTGCCCCTTGCTCGTGCTGTCGGTCATTCATCCCGACCTCCTTCGGAAGCGACCGGGTGGGCCGGAAGTGACC
>JACCVZ010000392.1 GCA_013697905.1 Nocardioidaceae bacterium | reverse complement strand
GCTGTCCGTGGCGGCGACGAAGACGTACACCGCCTCACTGCTGGCGGTTGCGATGCTCGCGGTGGCGATGGGCGACGAGGCGACGCGTTCCGACGCGCTACGCGCACTGGAGCAGGTACCCGATGCGCTTTCGGTCGCGATCACTGGCACCTCGGGCGTCGCCGCAGCGGCCTCGCTTCTCGATGCCGGCGACCGAGCAGTCACGGTAGGGCGCGGGCTCAACCTGAGCACTGCCTACGAGACGGCGTTGAAGGTCACGGAGCTGACCGGGGTCCTGGTGGCGCCGTACTCCCCTGCCGACCTGCTGCACGGCCCCGTCGCCGCCGTCGGCGCGGAGGTCCCGGCCGTGCTGATCGCGCCGGAGGAACCGGCGAGCAGCAGCGTGCTGGAGATCGTGGCCGAGCTGCGACGACGCGGCGCGCCGGTGGTGGTCGTCCGCACGTCGGGCGTCGAGCCGCTTGGCGACGGCGTGAGCGAGCTCGGGTTGCCACCGGAGGCACGCCTCGAGGACTGGCTGACGCCGCTGGTCGCGGTCGTTCCCGGCCAGCTGGTGGCGCACGCACTGGCAGAGCTGCGCGGGGTCGACGTGGATCGCCCGGGTGGACTGTCCAAGGTCACCTTGACTAAATAGCCGCACTCGCTGGGCCCTCCGTCGGAGACGGGCAGCTCCGGTGACCGTCGCAGCTCAGCCGCCCGTCTGCGATATTGCAGTCGTGACCTTCGAGCAGATGTGGCGCGATCTCGAGCCGGTCGGCCGTGACCGGCGTACCACGGGCTATGTCAGGTCGCCGTTCGCTTCGGCGGAGCGTGAGTGTGCGGCCTGGTATGCCGAGGAAGCGGGCCGCCGCGGACTAGAGCTTGAGTACGACGGCCAGGGGAACGCGGTGGCCTGGTGGCGACCGCGGGTCGGCGTTAACACAACGTCGGCCGCTGCTGGCGACGCCATTCTGGTCGGGTCGCACCTGGACTCCGTCGACCAGGGCGGCGCCTTTGACGGTCCGCTCGGCGTGGTGTCGTCGTTCGCGGCCATCGACCGGTTGCGGGAGAGCGGTTTCACTCCTACTCGCTCCGTTGGGGTCGCGATGTTCGTGGAGGAAGAGGGCTCGCGTTTCGGCATCGCCTGCCTGGGCTCCCGACTGGCGACCGGGCGCATCGAGGCTGCTGAGGCCGCACAGCTGCGGGACCGCGACGGTGTTTTCCTCCTCGACGCGATGACCGCCGCCGGACTCGAGCCACAGCTAGGTCCGTCGTCGCTGCTGGCCGACGTCGGGTGCTTCGTCGAGCTGCACGTCGAGCAGGGCCGCGACCTGGTCGACCGGGGACGCGCGGTCGCGATGGCGTCGTCGAGCTGGGCGCACGGCCGGTGGCGGTTCGACTTCGGCGGCCAGCCGAACCATGCCGGGGCGACCCGGATGGAGGACCGGCACGACCCGATGCTGACCTACGCCATGACGGCGCTGGCTGCGAACAAACAAGCGCGGCTCACCGACGCACGCGCGACATTCGCCCGCGTCGACGTCGAGCCCAACATCACCAATGCAATCCCGTCTCGGGTGCGCGCCTGGCTCGACGCCCGTGGCGCCGACGCAGCGCAGGTCGACGAGCTGGTCGCAACCGTCACACGTCAGGCCGGCGAGCGGGCCACGCGCGACGGGACGCGACTCGAGGTCACGACCGAGTCCGTCGTGCCGACCGTCGACTTCGACCTGGCCTTGAGTCGCCGGCTGGCCGCCCTGCTCGAGGACGCGCCGCTGATCGCGACCGGCGCGGGGCACGACGCCGGAATTCTGCAGCTGGCCGGCATCCCGGCCGCGATGATCTTCGTGCGCAACCCCACCGGCATCTCACACTCCCCCGACGAGTTCGCCCAGACCGCCGACTGCCTGGTGGGCATAGAGGCACTCGCGAGTGTCATCGAGGAGCTGGCGTCGTGACGTCGTACTGGTGCGAGCGGGCCTGGCTCGGCCCGGGTGACATCGCCAACGGCGTCATCATAGAGGTCGAGGGCTCGTCGATCAGCGCCGTACGCCGGGGTGAAGGCGCCGGAGACGCGCATCGGCTTGCTGGCTTGACGATTCCCGGTTTCGCCAACTGTCACAGCCACGCTTTCCACCGCGCGCTGCGTGGCCGCACGCAGCGTGAGCGAGGCACGTTCTGGACCTGGCGCGACACCATGTACGAGGTGGCCGGCCGGCTCGACCCGGACTCCTACCATGCGCTGGCGCTGGCGACCTACCAGGAGATGGCGCTCGCTGGCATCACGGCGGTCGGGGAGTTTCACTACCTGCATCACGACCGGGACGGAACACCCTACGCCGAGCCGCACGCGATGGGTGAAGCGCTCATCGCCGCAGCCCGCGAGGCCGGCCTGCGCATCGCGCTGCTCGACACCTGCTACCTGTCATCGGGTTTCGGCCGACCTCCCGAGGGGGTGCAGCTGCGTTACAGCGACGGTGACGCCGACAGGTGGGCCGAGCGGGCGTCCGGGCTCAAGGCACCGGGACCAGACGTCGTGATCGGAGCGGCCATCCACTCCGTGCGGGCTGTTCCCCGTGACCAGCTCTCGACGGTGGGCGAGGCGCTGCCGGACAGTCCCTTGCACGTCCACCTGTCCGAGCAGGTCGCGGAGAACGACGCCTGCCTGGAGGCGTACGGCGTGACGCCCGCTGCGCTCTTAGGTGAGGCCGGCGTCTTGAGCAACAGGCTGACGGCCGTGCATGCCACCCACCTCACCGCCGGCGACATCACACTGTTGGGCGCGACCGGTTGCCATGCGGACTTCTGTGCCACCACCGAGCGCGACCTCGCCGACGGGATCGGGCCGGCGCGTCCGCTGGTCGACGCGGGCGCGACGCTCACTCTCGGCACCGACAGTCATGCGGTCGTCGACATGCACGAAGAGATGCGGGCGGTCGAGCTCGACGAGCGGTTGCACTCACAGCACCGCGGTCACTTCACTGCCGACGAGCTGATCCTGGCTGCGACGCTCGACGGCCACCGGTCGTTGGGCTTCGGCGAAGCCCACGGGATCGCGGTAGGTGCCTGGGCGGACCTGGTCACCCTCGACCTTGCGTCCCCGCGCACGGCCGGGACGGGAGGAGGCGCGGAAGCTGCCGTCTTCGCCGCAACTGCCGCCGACATCACCAGCGTGGTGGCGAGTGGCCGTTGGCTGGATCTCGACGCCGCCAGGATCGGGGCGCAGCTGGGCAGGGCGATCGACGCGGTGGCGGGGCCTTGATGGTGTCTGTCCTGGTCGACAACATCGGCGAACTCGTCACCAACGACGCGCAACACGGTGACGGAGCACCGCTAGGTCTGCTGCGCGATGCCGCCCTGATGGTCGAAGGCGACCGGGTCGCCTGGGTCGGGGAACGGCGATTCGCCCCGGCGGCCGACACCCATGTCGACGTTGCCGGTGCCGCCGTCATCCCTGGTTTCGTCGACAGCCATGCCCACCTTGTCTTCGCCGGCGACCGTGCCCAGGAGTTCGCGGCTCGGATGGAGGGCCGGGCGTACTCTGCCGGCGGCATCCAGACCACGGTGGCGGCGACGCGGGCTTCGAGCGACGAGATGTTAGCTGGAAACGTGGCACGGCTGGTCGCAGAGATGCAGCGCCAGGGCACCACCACCGTCGAGATCAAGTCTGGCTACGGGCTCACCGTAAGCGACGAGGCGCGCAGCCTTGCCGTCGCGGCGCAGTTCACCGACGAGACCACCTACCTCGGAGCACACATGGTCGCGCCGGAGTACGCCGACGACCCGGCGGCGTACATCGACCTGGTCACCGGGCCGATGCTCGACGCCGTCCGACCCTATGCGCGTTGGATCGACGTCTTCTGCGAGCGCGGAGCTTTCGACGCCGACCAGGCGCGAGCGATCCTGGCCGCCGGTGCGGCGGCCGGTCTGCACGCCCGCATCCACGCGAACCAGCTCGGCCACGGGCCCGGCATCGGTGTCGCCTGCGAGATTGGGGCAGCGTCCGCGGACCACTGCACGTTCACTACGCCGGACGACCTGGACAACCTCGCGCAGTCAGGAGTGGTGGCCACGTTGCTGCCTGGGGTCGAGTTCTCGACCCGCTCGCCATACCCGGACGCCCGCGCGATGATCGCCGCCGGGGTGACGGTGGCGCTGGCCACCGACTGCAATCCTGGCTCCTGCTACACATCATCGATGCCGCTTTGTGTCGCGCTCGCCGTCCGGGAGATGCGGATGGCCCCGGCGGAGGCGCTGTGGTCGGCCACGGCAGGCGGCGCGAAGGCACTGCGCCGCGAGGACATCGGGCGGCTCGAAGTCGGGCTGCGGGCGGACTTCTCGGTGCTCGCGGCACCGTCATACGTGCATCTCGCCTACCGCCCCGGCGTGCCGCTCATCCACGCCGTCTACCGGGGTGGGCAGCACATCGCCTGACCCCTCACCCCATCCCCACCTCCCGATTCGTCCGACTGGGCCACGCCCAGTTTTTGCGCTGTCGGTCGGAGGGATCGCTGGCCTCTGGTTCGTCCGACGGGGGCAGGCTCAGGCTTTGCGCTGTCGGTCGGACGAATCGCTGGGTGTCAGCCGACGAGCGCCGCGGCCCGCAGCAGCACCATCAAGATCAGCAGCACGACGACCAAGATGACGGGCGGTGGATCTGGTCGGAGGTCCTAGCCGACCGGCCGCTTCTCCCGACGGTCGGGGTCACCGGCCTCCACGACTGTCGGCTCGCCGATCGTCGCGAGTGCAGGACGTGCCAGCGGTGAGGGCGGCACCCGGAGCACCCGGGCGATCCCGGCGGGAAGCCACCAGTTCCATCGACCGAACAGGCTCACCAGAGCCGGCACGAGCAGGGCTCGGACCACGGTGGCATCGATCAAGATGCCCACACCGAGCGCGGTTCCGAGCACCTTGATGTCAGTCCCTGGTGCAGACGCCAGCGCCGCGAAGGCGAAGAACAAGATCAGGGCAGCGGACGTGACGAGGCGACCGGTGCGGCCCATCCCGGTGATCACGGCCGCGGAGGTGTCGCCCGTGGCGTCGTACTCTTCGCGCATCCGGGCGAGGATGAAGACCTCGTAGTCCATCGACAACCCGAAGAGGAACGCAAAGATCACCACTGGCAACCAGAAGGTGATCGCGCCCGTCGGGGAGACGCTGAAGATCACGTCCGAGCCGTGGCCCAGCTGCCAGAAGAACACCACAGACCCGAAGACCGCCGCCATCGACACCAAGTTGAGCAGCACCGCCTTGATGGGAAGCAGCAGAGAGCGGAAGGTGCGGACCAGCAGTACAAACGTAATGATCGCGATCAGCGCGAGGACGTAGGGGAACTTGTCGTAGACGGCGGTGAAGTAGTCCTCGACCGTCGCCCCGGCGCCAGTAATGCCCACCGGACCATCCGTGCTCCGTTCGACCGCGGTCCTGATCGCGTCGACGACTACGGTGCCCGAGCTGTCGACCGTCTCGGCCACCGGAAGCACATCTACGACCGCCTGGTCGCCTTCGATGCTCCCCACGACGGCCGTCTGGACTCCGTCGACGCCCTCGGCCGCCGCTGCCGCGGCGTCGGCCTGGCTGGCAGGTACGAGGACCTCGACGGGAGTAAGGACCCCGGTCCCGATCCCCCCTTCGCGCAGGGTGTCCAGCGTGTCGAAGGAGGAGCCGCTGCGCGCAAGTGAGTCGATGCCAGACTGACCGATCTTGAGGCTGAAGACCGGAATGATGAGCAGGGCGAGGGCGACCAAGGCGACCCCGGCCGCCACGAAGCGGTGCCTCACGATGGCCCTGGCCCACGCGGACCAACCTCGAGACGCCGTCGCCTCCTTGCGGATCCTGGGGTAGTCGATGCGGGGGCCCACGCTGGACAGCAGGGCCGGCAACAACGTGAGGACGACCGCGACGCTGACGAGCGGAATCAGCATCCCGCCAATGCCCATGCTCCGCAGGAATGGCACGGGGACAACGATGAGGGCGACAAGGCTGATCGCGACCGTGACGCCGGACGCGAGCACGGCGTTGCCTGCCGTCTTCATCGCGACGACCACTGCCTCCTCGTTGTCGCGCCCGTGCGCGCGTTCCTCACGCCACCTCGACACCAGGAGCAGGGAGTAGTCGATGGCCACCCCCAGCCCGATCAAGGAGATGAGGAACTGGACGACGAAGCTGACGTCGCTGAATGTAGTCAGGCCTAGCACCAGGATGAAGGTGGTCAGGATCGAGACCGCTGCGATGAGAAGCGGGAGCAGCGCGAGGAACGACGCGAACACGAAGATCAACACCAAGAGCGCACCTGCAGCGCCCAGCAGGGTTTCGGCGAGGACACTTGGTCCATCGGTGTCGCCACCTGCGGACAGGAGTCCGTACGACGTCAGTCCACTCCCGAAACCTTGTGTCGTGGCGGCTTTGGCGAGCGCTGGTTCGATCTGAACCTCGATGCCCGGACCGAACGACTCGGGCAGCGGTCCCTGGATCAGGGCGTACGTCGTACGACCGTCGTCGGACACGAACCCTTGGTCGCCGGTGGTGGCGAGGTCGACCACCCTGGCGCTGGGCACCGCCTTCTTCACGGCGCCGAAGACCTGGGTGACCTTGTCCTGCTCAGAAGCGACGGTCTGCCCATCCGGCACGGTGACGACCGCCACGTAGGTGTCGAAGGAGCTTGCACCGTAGGTCTCGATGAGCTGTTGTTCGGCGGTGTCCCCCGGCTGGCCGGGCAGGGAGAAGTCAAGGGTCAGACGACCGCTCAGCTGACTGGCGGAGGCGACACCGGCGACGAAGAGCACCAACCAGAACGCGCTGATGATGCGACGGTGGTGCATGACCAGGCGAGCCAAACGCTCCACGATGAACTCCTGCTAGTCGGGATAGCCTGAAAACCGAAACCAAGAGCGAAGTTACATAGGCTGGCCAAAATCGTCAACATGGTTAATGATCAATCAGCTGAAACCATGGAAGATTCAGGGTAAACCCTGACCACGGCACGAAAGGGAGGTCCGGTATGGCTGGACCACCCGCTCCGGGCGGGACACCGACGGGTCTCCCGCGGCTGACCGGTTACCTGCTCCGCCGCGCTTACGTGAGAGCTGCCGACTGCGCCCAGGCGTGCATCGGCGAGGACATGCACGTGCGCGACGTGGTGCACCTGGCGCTGCTTGCCGAGCGCGGCGCGATGTCCCAGCGGCAGCTGGCCGACATCTCCCACGTCAACCCGACAATCATGGTGAAGCTTGTCGACAGCCTCGAGGAGCGCGGCTGGGTGGCCCGGGAGCGCAATCCCGACGATCGACGCTCCTACGCGTTGCGGCTGACCGAGCTGGGCGAGAAGGCGCTGTCGACCCTGCGCCACGAGCTCGATGACGGCGAGCGGATATTGACCCGGGCCCTGAGCGGCAGGCAGCGTGATCGGCTCCGGCATCACCTGCGCGTGCTGCTGCAGGGGGAGGGCTCATTGGTCATCGAGTCCCTTGCCGCTCACAACGGCTTCCTCATCGCGCAGGCTCATCGCCAGCTCTATGGGTGGGCGGTGGACGCGCTTGCCCCGCTGGGGCTGAACCCGCGCGACTTCGGGGTCTTGGCAACCCTGGGTCGTGACCAGCCGTGTTCGCAGAGCCATCTCGCTCAGCAGCTCGGAGTCAGCCCGCCGGCCGCGTTGGCGTTCGTCGAGGAGCTGGAGGAGGCCGGGCTGGTCCGCCGCGAGCGCAACGCCGGCGACCGCCGCTGCTACGACCTGACCCTCACCCCGGCCGGCAAGCGCCGACTCGCAGCCGCCCTGAAGGTTGCCGCGGCAATCCAGGCACGGGTCGTCGACCGGCTCGGTCCACACGGCGACGCAGAGCTCCAGCGGCTGTTGACGAAGGTCATTTCCTGGTGATGGGGCCCGGTTCGGCTCCCGTTCTACTGGGAACAAGTCACCAGGTCAGACGTTGTACACCGGAGAGAACTTGAGTGCGTCCGGCGCAACTTTTGGCATTCCGGCTGCAGTAGGGTAAAACTTGAGTCGCAAAGACTCAATCTTCCTGAAAGTGAGACCATCATGGCACGTGCGGTCGGAATCGACCTGGGGACGACGAACTCCGTCGTCGCCGTCCTCGAAGGTGGCGAACCCACCGTCATCGCGAATGCCGAAGGCGCCCGGACGACCCCTTCGGTCGTCGCCTTCGCCAAAAACGGCGAAGTCCTCGTCGGCGAGGTCGCCAAGCGTCAGGCGGTCACCAACGTCGACCGCACCATCCGATCGGTCAAGCGCCACATGGGCACCGACTGGAAGACCGACATCGACACCAAGAGCTTCACGGCGCAGCAGATCTCGGCGTTCATCTTGCAAAAGCTCAAGCGCGACGCCGAGTCCTACCTCGGTGAGTCAGTGACCGACGCCGTGATCACCGTGCCGGCGTATTTCAGCGACGCCCAGCGGCAGGCGACCAAGGAGGCGGGCGAGATCGCCGGCCTCAACGTCCAGCGGATCGTCAACGAGCCGACGGCGGCAGCGCTGGCGTACGGCCTCGACAAGGAGTCAGACCAGACCATCTTGGTCTTCGACCTCGGCGGTGGCACGTTCGACGTGTCCCTGCTCGAGATCGGTGAAGGCGTCGTCGAGGTGAAGTCGACGTCCGGCGACAACCACCTTGGTGGCGACGACTGGGACAGCCGAGTCGTCGACTGGATGATCGACAAGTTCAAGAACGCCCACGGCACGAACCTTGGGGCCGACAAGATCGCCCGGCAGCGACTCCAGGAAGCCGCTGAGAAGGCGAAGATCGAGCTCTCCGCCTCGTCGGAGACCACGATCCACCTGCCCTACATCACCCTCAGCGAGACCGGGCCGCTCCACTTCGAGGAGAAGCTCACCCGCAGCGAGTTCACCAAGCTCACGTCGGACCTTCTCGACCGCGCCAAGCAGCCGTTCCAGCAGGTCATCAAGGATGGCGGCATCACGGTCGAAGAGATCGACCACGTGCTCCTCGTCGGCGGGTCGACCCGGATGCCTGCCGTGACCCAGCTGGTCAAGGACCTCACCAAGGGCAAGGAGCCCAACAAGGGCGTCAACCCCGACGAGGTCGTCGCGGTGGGTGCAGCGCTGCAGTCCGGCGTTCTCAAGGGTGAGGTCAAGGATGTCCTGCTGCTCGACGTCACCCCGCTCAGCCTGGGGATCGAGACCAAGGGCGGCGTGATGACCACGTTGATCGAGCGCAACACCACAATCCCCACGAAGCGCTCGGAGGTCTTCAGCACGGCAGACGACAACCAGCCGTCGGTGATGATCCAGGTCTACCAGGGCGAGCGTCAGATCGCCGCGGCCAACCAACTGCTGGGCAATTTCGACCTCACCGGTCTGCCGCCGGCCCCGCGCGGCATCCCGCAGATCGAGGTGACGTTCGACATCGACGCCAACGGCATCGTGCATGTGTCCGCCAAGGACCGCGGCACCGGGCGCGAGCAGTCGATGACGATCACCGGTGGCTCGGCGCTGTCCAAGGACGACATCGACAAGATGGTCCACGACGCCGAGCAGTACGCCGAGGAGGACCGTCAGCGCCGTGAGGCCGTCGAGCTGCGCAACCAGGCAGACTCCGCGGTGTACTCCACCGAGAAGTTCCTGAGTGAGAACGCCGACAAGGTTCCTGACGACGTCAAGAGCGAGGTCGAGGCCGACCTGGCCGCGGTGAAGAAGGCGCTGGAGGGTGACGACGGCGATGCCATCTCCGCCGCTGCGGCCAAGCTGGCGGCCTCCAGCCAGAAGATGGGTACCGCGATGTATGAGTCGAGCGCGGAGTCAGCCGCTGGGTCAGCTGATCCGAGCGACGGCACAGCTTCAGCTGAGTCGGGCGGTCAAGGCTCAACCGGTGTTGACGACGACGACAGCATCGTCGACGCGGAGATCGTCGATGAGGGCACCGAGGAGCAGGGCCCGGAGGGTGAGAAGAAGTGACCTCCGACCCGCGCGAATCCGAGGGGCTGGTGTTTCGCGACAAGCGGCGCATCGATCCCGAGACCGGTGCGGTGCGGGAGCCGCCGCCGACTGCGGCTCCAGACGACGCCGCACACGCGAGTTCCGGTGGCTTGGCAGACGCGCCGGCAACCAGTCCGACCGAGGCGGAGGTCGCACTCGCTGAGCGTACGGCCGACCTCCAGCGGCTGCAGGCGGAGTACGTCAACTACAAGAGGCGCGTCGACCGTGACCGCATCGGCGTGCGTGAGCAGGCGGTGGCCTCGGTGCTGGTGGCACTGCTGCCGGTACTCGACGACATCGGCCGGGCCCGCGAGCACGAGGAGCTGACGGGCGGGTTCAAGGCGGTCGCCGAGTCCCTGCAGCGGACAGTCGATGGTCTCGGCCTCCAGCCGTACGGCGAGGTCGGCGATGCGTTCGACCCCCGCATCCACGAGGCCCTGATGCACGGGTACTCCGACGAGGTGACGGAGCCGACTTGCCAGGCCGTCCTGCAGGTGGGCTACCGACTCGGAGAGCGTATTCTCCGACCCGCCCGGGTCGCAGTGGCCGAGCCAGAGCAGACCGTGGCGCCGGAGCCGTCCGACCCGGACGGATCGCCCGTGGCCGATGGGCCGGCGTACGACACCGAGGA
>JACCVZ010000386.1 GCA_013697905.1 Nocardioidaceae bacterium | reverse complement strand
CTTACGTGCTGCACGTCGTCCGCGACCCGCGGGCTGTCGTGCACTCCTGGGGCAGGACGAAGACGTTCTCTGTCGCTGGTGAAACAAGGACGATGGGGAGCCGAGGCCTGTTGTCGACGGTGCGACGGTGGACCTCGAACTGTCTGGCGACGGAGGTCTTGCGCCGTCAGATACCGCCGTCACGATGGCTGTTTCTTCGCTACGAGGACTTCGCCCGCTCTCCTCAAACGTCTGTCGAACGGATACTCGCGTTGCTCGACGAGACTGGCACCACCCCGTTCACGAGCGAGACAGCTGTCCAACTACATCCCAACCACATCGTCGTCGGAAATCCCAGCAGGTTCACCACAGGCTCGGTCGAGATCCGCGCCGACGAGGCGTGGCGAGACGCGATGGCCGGGCGCGACCAGAACCTCGTGGTGGCGTCGACGTTCCCGCTGATGCTGCGCTACGGCTATCTCCGCGCCCGCGGAGGCGCGCCTGCCCATGCTGCTGGCGGCGGTGCATGACGGTCCGCACCTGTGGAAGAGCATGCGTCGGATGGTGCTGATCTGCAGTCGAGTCGCTACAGAGTGCTATGACACCTCACTCGCTGGGCGCAGCAGCACATTAGGGACTACCAAGCTTCGGCGACGCC
This sequence comes from Nocardioidaceae bacterium, assembly GCA_013697905.1. Taxonomy (GTDB): domain Bacteria; phylum Actinomycetota; class Actinomycetes; order Propionibacteriales; family Nocardioidaceae; genus JACDHG01. The sequence goes on along the minus strand of JACCVZ010000386.1, from coordinate 7,849 downwards.
GTGCGCGGCTGGCAATGCGCGAACCTTCGACCTCGCACCCGCGTCCTGTACGACTCCCTGCTGCGGACCCCCCTCGACCCTGCGCTCGGATCGGTGACTCTGACCTCGATCACCAGCGCCACCGCGAGTTGCGCGTGGTCACAGTCCAGGGACCGGATTCAGCGCGTGATGCGCTGAACGACTCCTTCCGCCGTGCCAGTAACCCACAGCGTGTGACTGCCGGGTGCTACCGCGACGGTGTCCGGCTGCTGGACGGTCGGGTAGGTCGCGATCACCCGCGGGGTGTTGGTGCTGAGGTCAAGCCCGACCAGCTCGTTCGTCGCGGTCAGGGTCACCCACACGGTACTCGTGGTGGGGTCTGACGCCAGGCCATAGGGGCTGCCGTCCAGGGCTAGCCGCCCGACCTCCTTCAGCGGGTCGAGGGAGTCCACGAGCAGCTGGCCGCCGCGGGTGTCGGACACGACCACCCGGTGGCCACTGGTGAGCGTTCCGTGGGTGGGTCCCGCACCGGCCCCGATCCGGCCGGTGCGCTTCATCGTGGTGAGGTCGTAGGTGCTCAGCGTGAAGGCGCCCACGTCGACCACGGCCACGTCGGTACCGTCGGCGATCACTCCTCCCGGTTGAGTCAGGTCCTGCGCGGAGCGCAGCACCTTCCCTCCACGCACGACGGTGATTGAGCCGCTGAACTCGTTCCCGACGACGACGTCACCGTTGGAGGCCGCAGCGGCGTCGTGCGGATGACGCTGCACATCAGTGACCCGGGTCGACCCCCCGGGAAGGAACACCTCGATGAGCTGGTCGGCCGCCTCATCAGGCACCAGCACCGGCCCACCAGACTCGGCGACCTGCAGGTGCCGGGCCTTGCCGGGCAGTGCCACACTCCTGCGCACTTCCAGGGTGGTCGAGTCCAAGAGCAGCAGCCGATAGGGGTCGTGCACCGCAACCGCGAGCAACTTCGTCCTCGCGTCGTAGACGATGCCCTGCGGCGCGTCCCCCACCTCGACCGTGTCGCCGACAGGGGCGACCGTGGTCTCCGACGCCCGAGCCGGCTCCGCGGCACCGACACGGTCCTCCTCACCGCTCCCGCCACTGCAACCAGCAACGGCGAACAGCAGGGTAAGTGTCAGGAGGAAGCCAGCGCGCGCAGTCACCACCTGTCCCAGTGTGCAGGCTGGCTCAAACACCCAGCGCCGACGCCGTCGATCGGTCAGGGTTCGATGATCGGGGCCGGTGTGTTGCCCCGCCGCCCCTTGCGCATGTCTGAGGCCCAACCGGTGGGATGGGTCAGGCGCACGGGAACCACTGAGCAGCAGCAGCGGCATGCGCGCGCTGCTGGCGGAACGTGCTGCGCACCTGGCTGATGGCCGAGGCGAGAGGGAAGATATCGCGGGTCACCAGGTGGTCGTCGTCGACGGCACTGACGGGGTGCCAATAGATGCCGTCAGCTGTCACGGTGACCTCAGGGATGAGGGACTCCACCGTGAGCACGATGCCGTGGTCGGCCACGCCTTGGTGGGCCAACGGCCGGATCAGGTGGTCTTCGGACGCGATACCCAGGGTGTCCAAGAAGTCGTGGAACTGCGCGAGGGTCTCGACGTGCTCGGGCATGAGCGTCGCCGCGATCCGGACCCGGAATCCTTCGGCAATCGCGATGCGGACCCCTGCCAGGGCGCGGTCCCAGCTTCCCCGCCCCCGATGCCGGTCGTGGAGGTCCGGGGTGACCGAATCGAGGCTGATCTGCAGGGCCAGCCGGTCACGGTTCATCCGCCGCAGGGACTCGAGCCGGCGGCCTTTGAACAGCATCCCGTTGGTGAGCAGGGTGGTGGGCAGCGCGTCGGTGCAAATTTCGACCAGCTCGGCGATGTCGGGAAGGAGGAACGGCTCACCTCCGGTGAGCACGAGCTCGCCGACGCCCGCCTCGACCGCTTCAGCGGCCAGCTGCCGGATCTGGCCCGAGTCGAGGGCGCGGCGCGGTGTCTGGGGTGACGACCGGACGCAGCAGTAGTCGCAGGCAAGGTTGCAGTCGAAGTTGGTGTAGATCCAGACCCTGCTTCCAGGCAGCTGCCCGGCTGCCAGGCCGCCGAGTGGGTCGCTTCGCCCTCGGCGAACGGTCGCCAGCATATCCTCGATCCGAACCAGCTCGTTCCCGGTGTGGTCACACCAGTCGGCGATTATGCGCTGTAGGCCAGGCTCGCTGCCGGCGTCGAGCGGCACGGTCACCATGGCTCCGTGCGGTGCGTTGTTGACCCGTCGCGCGAGGTCGAGGACTACATGGTAGTTCACCACCGAGGTGAGATCCCTTGCTCATCAACGGCCTCGAACAGCGACGTGTACCCGTCGAGCTTGGGGGGGACCCAGGTGCGGAGCCCTTCCATCTCGAGGATCGGCTGGTGCGCGGGGTTGTCCCAGTCCATGGCGAACAGGGCGTCCAGCCAGGGCGCGACCCGGTCGTCGGACAAGCCGGGCAGGGCGGTGAAGTTGCAATGGCTGTAGGTCGGGGACTCCCAAACAGCCTCGAACGCCCCTGGCATGAGCTCTTCGCGTCCGATCCCGTTCCAGGTGTTGATCCCCAACGCTGCGAAGTCCGCGCGGTCGTCGAGAACGGCGCTGAGGGCATCGAGCTCGCTGCGGCCGGTGTCACCGTGCTTGCCAATATCGCTGTTGATCCTGATCAGGTCGACGTCATCGACGTCGACACCTTCTCGCTTCAGATAGTGGAGGGGAAGGATGGCCGCCTGAGCCGAGTCCTTCGACCCCAACGCGAGCCGCTTTCCGCGGATCGACTCGAGCCCGTCGGCACCGGCACCGGCCCTCGCGACGATCACCGTCTGGAAAACGGTGTCCGTATCGCGCATCGCGATAGCCCGGCACTCGCCCCGGGTCTGCAGGACGGTCCGGACCCAGGCGAGGTTCGTGTTCCAGGCGAGGTCGATGGTCTGGTCGAGCAGCGCGTCGACCTGCCGTCCATAGTTCGAGAACAAGACGAAGTCCATCTCGGCCTGCCCGTCTCCGAAATAGTCCCGCATCCCCTCCCAGATGGTGACCACGTTCGGTGTGTAGGCGACCGAGCCCACGATCAGCGGCTTACTCACTGTTCCTCCTGCGCCCTAGAAGACGGGTTGCCCCGTGATGGCCTTGCCGTAGAAGTCATAAAGAACGTCGGCCGTCGGCGCCATCACGTGCCCCGCCCTCGCGTCGCGGAAATACCGGTCGATCTGCAGATGCTCGGAGAAGGCCGCTCCTCCACAAACCCGCATCGCTGCATCGGTGACAGCCAACGCAGCATCGTTCGCTGCGGCCTTGACCCCGAGCACATGCAGCATCGTGTCATCGGCTGGCGTCGCCAGCCGGTCTGCGGCGCGGTCCACGTAAGCAAGAGTGCACTCTAGATTCAGCGACATCTTCGCGAGCTGGGCGCGGATCGTCGGCAAAGCGGACAGGCTCTGGTCGAGGTGTTGCAGCTTCGCGGCACTCGTATGCCGAATCGCCCCGGAGATCGCGGCCTGGCTCAGACCCACCGAAACCGACGCGTTGCCGAGGTTGAACCAAGGCATCACGGCCTGCAGCATGAGATCGAACCCGCCGCCCGACGGCCCCAGCCGGTAGCCCTCGGGAACCTCGACGTCGAACGCCATCGGGTTTGATGCATTGCCCCTCAGACCCATCCCGTGCCAGTCCCCGGTGACCTCGACGCCCGGCACGTCCGCCGGGATGGCATAGATGTCCACCGTGTCGGCGCCGGGGGTCAGCGTCGACGCCAGGTACACGTCCGCATGACCCGCAGAGGTGACCCAGCTCTTGGGTGCGCTGAGCCGCACCCCGACACCGCCGAGCTCGGCACGCGAGACCGGAGCCCAGAAATGCGAGCGCGAACCGGCCTCTGAGAAGGCCAACGAGCCGAGGAGCTCGCCGCTGGCCAGGCCCGCCGGGAGATCGGGCAGCCCCGGCGGCGGCGCAGCGGCCACTGACATCGCGGCGCTCACGTGCATCAGATAGATCATCGCCGTCGACCCGCACGCCGCGGCCAACGCCCTGATGGTCTCGACGTGCTCATGGGGCCCCGCCCCCATCCCGCCGAACTCTTCGGGCATCGTCAGACCCAGCAGTCCCGACGCGCGCAGAGCATCAACTGCCTCGCTCGGGAACCTTCCTGCTCGGTCGACATCTCCTGCCGCCTCACCAGCCACAGCGACGACGCGATCCAACAGCGGGCTCAGGTCCATCTGCTCATTCCATTCGAGTCGGTTCGGATCGGTCACGTGCAAGAACCAGCGCCAGCAGCCCGATACCCAGGCCGAGCATCAACGCGAACAGCGACCCCCCACCATCGAGCCAGTTTGTCGACCGGCCGAACTGCGCGAGCTGAAGCAACGCGGCAACAAGGTACAGCACGCCGGCCGCGAGCACGAGCACGCGGATTCCCATCACTGCTCCGAGCACAGCGCATGCGCCGATGACGGCCACCACGAACAGCCCGGCGCCCTGGATCAGCACAAAATTGTTGTTTGAGCTCGTGCTGAGCGCGAACAGCGGGCTCGCCACCCCTGCCAGGCCCAGGGTCATGGCCGCGCGGTCGAACGGATCGGTGATCATGACAGTCTCAAAGCCAGATGCGACAGCCGGCTCTCGGATCGCCGCCACACGGGTCGCAGTACCCCGTCAAGTCCGTAACTGCGCCCGGCCGCGGTCGCGAACAGCGCTACATGAGCCAAGATCATCAGGTAGTAGGACCACTCCCACTCGTTGGGTGCGTTCATGACCGACAGCATGATCGCCATCGACTGGCCGATCCCGACGACAGCCCAGAACCGTGTCGCCAACCCAATCAACAGGAACGCCCCGATGCTGGCCTCGACAAGAAGCGTCATCCAGGCGAAGAACGTGAAGTTCGGCAGCACGACGTGCTCCACCACCCACGAGAACGGCGCGAAGACCGGATACTCAACCGCGTCACCGGTGAACCTGCGGAGCGCACCGAAATCTGGCGGTCGCTTCCAGCCGACGTTTTCAATCCAGAGCAGTGCCACCGCGACGCGGAAGAACGCGAACAGGAGATGGCTCCCCCTGCCGGTCTCTGCGTCGCCAGCGCGTTGTGCGCCTACCGCGGTAGCCACAAGAAGCCTCCCTAAGTTGCTCCCAGTCAACGGGCCTGGCGGCTTGAGACGCAACCCCTGGGGTTCTTACATGATTCGAACGTCGCCGCGACGGTGGATCTCGGCGTGGTGGCCCATCAGCGACTCGGTAGTTCGATAGGCGACGAGGACGCCTCCCATTTCCCATCACACCGGACGAGCCTTTCGCCCTGATCACCCAGCCCGAAAGGCTCCGCCGTTGGCAGACCGTGTCCGCGCGGGTCGACCTGCGCACTGGCGGCGAATACCGCTGGACGGGTCACCCCCGATCATGTCGCGGCCGGAACCTACCGCGCGGTCGAGCCGGGCAAACGGGTCGTGTTCGGCTGGGGGTGGGAGGGCAACCGACCTGCCGCTGGGCTCATCGCCGTACCGAGGGCTCATCGTCGTCCGCGGAGCACCGATCATCTGCTCGCTCGGGTCGGCGGAGCCGCCAGCCTCGTCGCCCCACGGCAGGGATCGCGATGGCGCACACCAAACAGAGCAGGACTACCAGCAGAGCTCCCGCTCCTGCATCCGCTACCAGCCGGATCAGGTAGCCCTGCACCTGCAGCGCTGTGTCCACGACCACATCGTTGGTCGTGCTTCCCGAGAGCACCCGCAGCTCGAACCAGCCGTACCAGGCGACGTAGGCACCTGCGACGATGAGCAGGCCCCCGCTCACCCGGCCGATGAAGGCCCCCGCCCGCCGCATCCGGGAGAGGATGGTCGCCTGCGCGGTGGCGGCCAGGGCGAGAACCAGGATGACGGTGCCCATCCCGAGCGCGTACACGACGTACGACGCCACGACCTGGATGGGGGTGCTCCCTCGCAGCGACGTCGACGTGACAGCCAGGAACGGACCGATCGTGCACGACAGCGACGCCAAGGCGAAGGAGACGCCGTAACCGATCTGCGACCACCACGAGCCGGTGGGTCCGGAGCCGCGTCCTGCCAGCCCGGGAACAGTGAGGGACCTGCCGGTAAGCAGCCACACTCCGAGCAGCACAAGGACCAGGCCGATCACGACCGTGAGGTAGGGCAGGTAACGCTGCACCGACAACGCCAGCGGAGCGACGACGACGCCGAACGTTCCGAACACCGCGACGAACCCGATGGTCATCCCCGAGGTGAACCGCACGGCCTTGCGCACGGCCGTCAGCGTCCGACGCCGCCCCATCGCGGCTGACCCGTCACCGCGGCCGTCGGCTACCAACAAGGACAGGTACGCCGGCAGCAGCGCGAACCCGCAAGGGTTGAACGCAGCAACACCACCCGCCAGGAGCGCGAGCGCGAGGACACCGCGATCCATCAGTGGTCCGTCAGCTCGAGAGGAGTGACTTCGTCATCTGGCGCAGCTCATCAGCGCTCAGCCCGGACGGCACCAGCGTGGTCTGCCCGGAGCTGTCCACGAAGACGAAGGACGGCTGGGACACCACACCGAACTGCTGCCACAAGGTGCCGTCGACGTCCGAGACGTGCTCGAAACCACCGGTCCCGGTGTCGGCCACGAACTGGCGCATCGGCCCGACCTCGCCGCGCCCGGCGATGCCGACGAAGGTGACGTCAGCACTGAACTCTTCGGCGACCGCTGCGACGTCGGGTGCTTCGGCTCGGCACACTGTGCACCACGGTGCCCAGAACCACAGGACCGCGGGCTGACCGTCTAAGGCGGAGCTGTCGAAGGATGCGCCCTCCAGCGTCGTCCCGGTGAACGACGCCGCACCTCCCGAAGAGGTGTCCTGGCTGCCTCCGCCCGACGTCCCACCCCCTGAGCAGGCGGTGAGGATGAGGAGCGCGCACACGACCCCGAGGGTCGCGAACGTGCGTGGCGCGAGGCGGCTGGTTCGTGCGGGCATGCAGACTCCTTGGCTGAGGTTCTCCACCAAGGAAACCCGCCAGCCTGCCCAAAAGGTTCCCGAGGAGGATGACGGGATGCACATGTGCCCTCCACCGGGCCCGCCCTCCAGCGGTGGCCACGGCTGCGGCGCGCTTGCTGATCGAGCTGCTGCGCCAGCTGGAATGACCGGACAGTCGGTGCGCACGATGCGCCGACGGATCACCGAAGGCTCGCTGCCGGCGTACCGGTTCGGTTCCCGGCGGATCAGGGTCACGCTCGACGGCCTCCAAGCGCTCGGGCGCCGCATCCGGACGGTCAGCGATCCGTGACGCCATGAGTTGTCACCACGTTCGACTTCATACTGTTGCACTTAAGTGCAGGTCCGGCTTCTGACCCCACGACCTCAGGAATGGCCCTCGGAGGCGCTGTGTGACGGTCTCTCCCCACCACCACAGGAGACGAAGCGATACCCCCCTGGCCTATGACCCCTTCGACCCCAGCACACATACACCTTCGAGCGGCAGGGATAAGACTCACACGGTTGCGTTTGGAGGCATCGTGTCCACGAGCGCTTTCAGGGTCTCCTGGCAGTTCGCGCAGGGCTTCATGCCAGGCTCAGCGGTAAGCAGGGGCTCGTGGTAACCACAGAGCGAAATGGCGGTCTCGCCTCCCGTGTTGAGTACGGCGATAGCGTGCAGCACCGTGCCGCCCGCGCCCATGGGTGCCCAAGTGACTCTTTGCACGGCTTCCTCCTTGAGATTGACCTTCATTCTGTAGCACAGGCCGCGAGCCCGCAGTGCGCCTATGGTCTTGGCATGAGACCACCCGAGCACCCAGCGTAAAGATTCGATAACTTTCAGTGAGAACAACTGGGATGGTGCGGCTCTCTGGGTCACGG
>JACCVZ010000377.1 GCA_013697905.1 Nocardioidaceae bacterium | reverse complement strand
GCGGTGCCGAGCCTGACGACGTGGAACGCATCCAGCACCGCGACCGCGTCGGGCAACTCGTCGCGGAGCGCGTTGGCGTAGCCGCGGAACGGGTCCAGCGCAGCCTGCTCGACACCGGCGGTGAACTCCGGTGGCCGGTCCTTCAGCCAGGTGGCGTAGGCGGTGCCGGACCGGCCAGGGACGACGTCGAGAAGCCTTGCATGTAGGCATCCGTGCTCGTCGCGGGTCAGGTCGACCATCGACGTCACCGCCCGGTCGTGGCCATGGTGGCCGGGACGCCAGATGTGCTCGTCGACGCCCAGCGTCGACACCCCGCCGAGACGGCCCGGGTCGTCGAGCCGGATGGCGGCCTCGGCTTCGACGGCGTCCCACAGTGTGTGCCAGTCCACGCCGAGATGCCGCGCCAGCGCCGACACCGTGGTGTCGTCGGACGTCAGCGCATCAACCGCCCAACCCACCGCTCGGGCGGTGAGTTTGGCCCGAGGCGCGACCAGCGGATGGGTCTCGGAAAACGTCTGCATCGGGCACGATGGCTCGGCGCAACGCCAGACCCGCTTGCGCCACACCACCACCGACGGCACCGCGAAGCACGGCGCATCATGGACCCGGTGCACTCGTCGACCGTGCCCGACAGCGACCACCCCACAGGTCGGGCAGCCAGCCAGATCATCGTCGGTCTCGACCGTCAGCACCAGCCGGTCGGGCTCGCGGACGACCGTGAGGACATGCATCCCAGTAACGTCGAACAACGCATCGGCCCGGGCGCACCAGCGCACACCCGGACCACATCTACAGTGATCCATGTCGGGGTCTTCCAGCCGGTCAACTGCTTGGTCGCTGCTGATCCTGAAGGCCCCGACACCTCCTTCACAGCACCGACGCGCCGATCACCCCGTAAGCGCCACCATGCTCAGATCCGAAGAGCCACTTTCCCGCCATCGTGTTCGTCCACGGGGTGACCTTCTCCAAGGAGACGTGGGACCCGATCGTGGACCGACTCACGGACCGATTCCGCTGCCTGGCCGTCGATCTGCCCGGGCACGGCGGATCCCTCGGGTCAGGTGCCGACCTGCCGGCTGTGGTCGCGCGGATCCATGCCACGGTCGTCGCCAACGCAGTGGTTCGGCCGGTCGTCGCCGGCCACTCGGCCGGCGCGCTCCACGCAACCGCATACGCTGCCGCCCACGCCACCGCCGGGGCGCTCAACGTTGACCAGTCCCTGCGAGTGGGGCCCTTCGCCGGCTTCGTGCAGCAGCTGGCGCCAGCCCTCCGCGGACCGGACTTCGTGAGCGCTTTTGAACCCTTTGCGACCAGCATCGGGGTCGTGAGGCTCCCCGAGCCCGAACGGGGGCGGGTGCTCACGACGCAACGCATCGACCAGCAGCTGGTCCTCGATCATTGGTGCAATGTCCTGACCGAATCCCCCGCCGACCTCCAAGCCAAGCTCGACGCGCTTCTCGACCGCGTCACGGTGCCTTACCTGTGGCTTGCTGGAGGACCGGTCGATGTCGCCGACCGCGACCACCTTCTGGCCCACGTGGCTCAGGCGCACATCGAGAGCTGGTCCAACATGGGCCACATGGCGCACCTGGCCGAACCCGACCGATTCGCCGCCCGCGTCTCCCAGTTCGTTATCGACGCGGGGTGAACCGAGCCACCTCACTGGGGTGCTCTCAGCGCGCCCTCTCATCGGGGAGCGCAAGAGTTGAGCCCTCAATTCGGCAGATAGGAGCGGATCACGGCAAGAGCGGATGGCTGCCGCGCACCCTGTCTGCGGCATTTCCGGTAAAACGCTGCGCGGCGGCAACGCGGCTAGGTGACGCATCTTGGTGTCCGGCCGCAGTAGTCAAGGCTGCGTTGGGCGTCGTTCAAGCCGGAGCGGCATCAAGGAAGGTCTGGGTCTGGGTGGTCGGTGGCGAACTGGTGCGCGGCGGTGTCGTCGACGAGCCCTTGGTCGAGTAGCCATTCGACGGCCCGGCGCTGGGCTCGGACATCCCGCAGGGCGTGCCACGCCGAGATCAGGTCGGGGTGGTGTTGATAGAGCTCGTTCTTGAATCGTCTGAACGCTCCCCGTCCCTGGAGACACTGGGTCAGGCGTCGACTGGCTGCACTATCGCTGACGCCTTCTGCGAAGTCAGCCATGTCCTGAAACCACACGCGGGAGGGGAGAGGGTCGATGGGAATGAGATTCAGCTCGTCGATCTCGACGGGGTTCTCCCCGTCGATGCCCGTGTCGCTGGTCCAGAACGCCACTTGGCCCGTTCGCGGGTCGATGAGCCATCGGTGCTCGTAATCGGTCTGATCCGCGAGCGCGGTTGCGATCTCCTCAACTTCGATTCCAACCAGGTCGAGCATCCGCCCAGCGTAGGACCTCGTCCGGAGTAAGGACCGTCTGCACGGCACCGCGGGTGCCGACCAACTCCCGGCAAACGCACACAGGGCGATGTACGGCCGGAACCGATCGTCGGCCACAGCCATGAGCTGCTCAATCTCCTCAGGGGTGGGGATCGACATCGCGGCGTCGGCGCGACGACCGCGGGGGAGGCGTACGCCGTCGGTCGGGTCGGAGCCGATCACCTTGTCCTTCACGGCTGCGCGGAACACCGACCGGCCGCCCCTACCCGCCGACGGGCGTGGTGAACTGTGGGCACGTCGGCCGATACGCGACATCCGAGCCGAGGTACGTCTCCCACTCGGTACGCGTCAGGTTGCGGCCTGCGAGCTCGCACGCGGCCGCGGCCAGGTCGGGTGGGTTGAGCGACCACACAGAGACGCCCAGCCGGCCGTTGACAGCCACGGCCATCCCGTCGGGCCGCAACCAGCCCTCCATCTCGCCGTTTACGGCTGCGCTGGTGATCGCCTCGCCCAATCGGGTGCGCGTTGCCACGTCGTACACCTGCACAGACTGGTCGCCTGTGGTGACCAGCAGTGTCGAGCCGTCTGCGCTGAACTGGAGCGAGTGTGGACCACCGCGCGCTCCGGGCAGATTGGCGACCGGCTCAAGGGTGTCCGGATCGAACTGCGTGACGTCGCCGGTGGGGTCTGCGCCAATCAGAATGCCCTTCGCGCTCATCGCCAGCCTGGCTTGCCCGTCGAGTCCCTCGCGCAACAGCTTTCCGGACGCCGTGTCGAATACCGATGTGACCCAGTTGTCGTCGCCGGCGTGGTTGACGTAGACCGACCCACCATCCCGCGACGTGACGAGGCTCTGCACAAACCCGTTGACGGTGACCTGTTCTCCGGTGGGCTGACCGGTCACGACGTCGAGGCGTCGCAGCAGGCTGCTTCCGTCGGTTCGAGTGCTGACGACCCACGCGTGTCGCGAGTCGAGTTCGCGCACAACGAGGTAGGAGCGCGGCGATACCCCCGGCCACCGATCCAACTCGTCGGAGGCAACGTCGTAGACCCCGTTGCGCCGGCCGCCGATCGTGAGCACCGAGTCTGGTCCGACCCAGGTGGGCTGACCGGCGGCGATGTCGGCCTTCACGTCGCCAGTGACAGCGTCGACCATCTGGAGTCCAGGGGCGTCGGTGCCTACTCCCAGCTGGCTCGCCACGAGCAGAGACGTGCCAGTGGGGTCGTATCCGGCCACGGACAGCCTTCCTTCGGCGACGACCGACGAGACCAATCCCGCCCCATCAAGTCGCCAGCGCGAGTAGACCGGCGAGCCACCCGCGCCGAAGGCAATCAACTCTCGGCCGTTGTGGGCTGCGACGAGGTCACCCACGCTGCCGAGTTGCGGATCCAGCCGGATGCCGGTGCGCTCGCCCGTGTCGAGGTCGCGCTCGTCGAGCTGGCCGAAGTAGTTGCCGCAGTACATCCGGCCGACCTTCTCGGCCAGCGCGAAGAACGGGCAGGGCTCGGGGAACAGCCGGTCACGCAGGTCGGCCGCCCAGAGCCGGCGACCGCTGGCCAGGTCGACGGCGACAATCGCCTGGTCACCGACGGCGATGAGCCGGTCGTCGCTCGTCACCACGAGGTTGTCGTGCGACGCGAGGAGCGGCGTCGAGAAGCGCCGCTCGACGCGCATCGTCGACAGATCGACCTGGCGCACCTGGCCTGCCATCGATCCGACGTAGAGTTCGTCGCCGCGGCCGAAGGCGACGGCCGCGGTGTCGCGCCACAGGAAAACGTCCGGTGGACGGGAAAGCCCCGCCAACCGCCCCACGGGAGTCGGGCCGGCGTCGACGCCGTAGATGGCGAGATCGCCGTCGAGGCCACCTGCCACGGCGACCATCGAGCCGTCGGCATTCACCGCGACGTCGCCTCCGCTGAAGGGCGGGACAACCGGTCCGAACACCACCTTTCCGGTGCGGACGTCGTACACCGACAACGCGCTGCACCCGCGGCCGTTGTTCTCCAGGAGGCTGTCGTAGTACCCGCACGGCTGGCCCGCCTTGGGCGCGAACGCGAGCGCCGCAACGTATCTGCCGTCGGCGCTCGTGCGCAGCACGGTGTAATCGAGCGCATGGGGCGGCGGCGGGGCGAACGAGCCGTGCAGGCGGCCGGTCTCGAGGTCCAGCAACTGCAGTTGACCGGTGGAGTCGGTGACCACGGCCGTGTCGGTCGCGGGCAGGAGCACGCCATTGAGCTGACCAGCCGCGTCGACGTAGTGATAGCCGAGGAACCCCGGCGCGGCCGAGAACGTCCCGAGCAATGCCGATGACGAGAGGGCATCGGGATCCTGCCGGTACGCCACGACCGCCAGCAGGGCCGCGGCGCTGCGGTTGGTGGTGCGCAGCGATAAGGACTGGCTGACGAGCGCGTCGTGGCGTGCCCTGAGCTCGGCCGCCTGCGCGGCGTCGCGCTGTTGGCCCGCGGTCTTGCCGCTCTTGATGGCGGCAAGGCCGGCGATCAGCGCGACGACGAGCAGCGACGCAACCACGGCGAGCAGACCGCGCAACCGCCGGTTCAGTCGGCGCTGGTGTCGCGACTGGACCTCCAACGCCCGTCGTGCTGACACGGCGCGATCCTCCGACGTCTCGAGGAAGTGCTGCTCGAGCTTGGTCAACGCGACCGTCGAGCCGGCACGCCACTCGAGGGCCGCCTCGAGCCGGGAGCCCTGGTATAGCTCGGTGTCCGGTCGCCCGAGCGAGTCCCAGCCCTCGGCCGCGGTCGAGAGATGCCTGACGATGCGCTGCCCGGCGGTGTCCTCATCGAGCCACGAACGCAGTCGCGGCCAAGCGCGCGCGAGTGCCTCGTGGGCGATCTCGTAGGACTCTGTCTCTGCGGTGACCAGCCGCGCGCGGACCAGCATGTCGATCAGCCGGAGCCGCTCGGGTTCGCCCACGAGCGACGATCGCGAGAGCCTCGACCGGATCGGCTCTCCGTCGTCTCCGTGTGAGACCAGCCTCAGCAAGAGCCAGCGAAGCGATGGTCGCTCGGCGGGTGTCAGGCTCTCGTAGAGTTGGTCGGCCGAGCGGCCCACCGCTCCCCTGATGCCGCCCGTCGCGCGATAGCCGTCGACGGTCAACACCCGGCCTTCTCGGCGCTGCCAAGTTTCGGCGAGGGCGTGTGAGAGAAGCGGCAGGGCGCCGGGTTGATCTTCCGCGTCGCGCACAAGCAAGTCGACCAGGCCGTGCTCCATCCGCAGGCCCGCCATCCGCGCCGGACCCTCGATCGCCTCACGCAGTGCGGTGCCCGACAGTGGGCTCACGAGGTGCAGGCCGCGCTCGGCGAGTTGGGCGAACCCGTCGTCGGTGGTGAGCTCGCTGAGGTGGTCGGCCCTGATGGTGACGACGACGGGGGCGCGGTCGACCGCGTACTCGGCGAGACTGCCCAGCCAGCGGCGAACCGACACCGGATCGGCAGAGGGTCCGAACGCCTCCTCGAACTGGTCGACCAGCAGTACCGGCGAGCCCCTCTCCCGCGCAAGGGCGATCGCCAGGGAGGCCGCCGGATCGCTTCCCGGCGTGAGAACGGCCACCCGACGCCCAGCCCTGCGCATGTCAGGGACGACGCCCGCGCGCATCAGCGACGACTTGCCGCACCCGGACGGCCCGGCGAGCACGAGAAGCGGACTCGCCTTGAGCCGCTCGAGGCAGGCCACCGTCTCCACCGCCCGGCCAAAGAACGCCTCGCTGTCGTCGGCGTCGTACGACGAGAGCCCCTTGTACGGACAGGTCGGGCTCGCCCCCCGGTCGTCGTGCTCGGCCGCGAGACCGGGGTCCTGGCTGAGGATGGCCCGCTCCAGCGTCACCAACTCTGCGCCCAGGTCGAGTCCGAGCTGGTGATCAAGCGCGCGGCGCGCCCGCCGGATCGAGGCCAAAGCCTCGGCCTGGCGCCCGCCGCGGTACTGCGCCAGGGCGAGGAGCGCCCACCGGCGCTCGCGCCACGGCTCCTCGCCGACGAGCACCATGCCGTCGGCGGCAACCTCTCGGTGCTCGCCGGTCTGGAGGCGCGCCTCCAGGAGATCCTCCTGGGCGGCCCGCCGAAGCTCCGTCAGCCGCTCAGCCTCGAGCCGGCCAGGCGGCCAGTCCTCCAGCTCGTCGAACGGCCGTCCGCGCCAGAGGCCGAGGGCGCGCTCAAGCATCGGTACGGCGCGCTCGGGCATCCCCGTGGCACAGTGCTCGCGAGCCTGCTCGATCGCGCGGGCGAAGGCCTGCACATCGAGATCGATGGCCGAGGTCGAGAGGATGTAGCCGGTTCCGGTCGTGCGGATGCTGTCGGGGCCGAGCGCTCGACGCAGGCGCATGACGCACCCCTGCACCACCTTCGCCCACGACGCCGGCGGGTGGTCGCCCCACAGCGCGTCTGCGAGCTCGTCAGCCGAGCAGCTGACACCGCTGCGCACGACGAGGGCAGCCAAGACGATTCGATCGCGCGGCGACAGACCTCGACCCTCAGGTTCGAGCTCTAGGGGCCCCAGCAGCCGCACGCGCATGGAGTCGACTTTCCTCGCGCGGGGTCGGCCCGTCAATTGCCTTGATACCGGGCTGATACCAGGCGTGCGGCGACCCGATACCGCGGGGTCTGAGGCTTCGTCACGACCGACCGGACACACCGGCCGTGACCGAGAGGAGCACATCATGAACCACAACGCAGGCGGGCCGCCGACAACCCGCACACACGGCGACACCCCACCCGTCGCCGTCGACCTCATCAGCCTGGACGGCCCGATCAAGGCCAGCACGCGCTCCCGGCTCGGCGGGGCCGCGCTCGCCGCCGCCCTGCTGGTCGGCGGAGCCTGGTCCGTGTGGGGCAGCGATACGGTCGGGGAGACCACGGCCTCGGTCGGGTCGGTCGCGTCGCAGAACCCAGCTGCGAGTTCCCCCGACAGCAGCCATCGCCCGTGTTACATCAAGTCGGACATGATCGGCGCCACGACCGTGGGCAGCCTGGCCAACGAACCGGTGCCTCGGCTGCGCTCCTGCATCCGACACCTTCGGTCGCTTGAGCGGGCGGCCCTGCGAGCCCTGGCCGAGCGCCCGGGCATCCTCGTGCACCACCCAGTGCATCCCGACGCAACGGCCAACAGCTGCCGGGGAATCCCGGCGACCGCCGACACCGCCCAACAGTGGATCACATCGGGCCACTACCCCGACTGCGCACGCTGAGGAGTTGCACGACCGCCGGCTGCCCCATGGCCACTCCAGAGCTACCAGCGCAACCTGGCGGACTGGGTGGGGACGTGGCTGCAGGGCCGGCTGGTGGCGCCGCGATGCCCTCAGCTGACCAGAACTGGATGCTGTTGGCGAGCAGGAGGAGACCATGACCAAGACCCATATCCACACCGACACCCGGGCTCCGGTCGTCCGACGAGGTGCTATCGCCCTCGCTGTACTGGTCGGCATGAGTTTCGCGACCCTCGGCTGTGGAGGAGGCACTCACCGTCCGGAGGGACCACGACTTCGCCCACCCCCGAGGTGTCCGCAGGAGTGTCCGCCGGGGAGACCCCGTCCGAGGCCAGCGCCGCAGAGGCAGTCAAGGTGACAGTCCACCGTGGCACCATCGCAGGTTCCTGCCGCGGGGTGAGCAGCGACGGCGCTGCCACGGTGATTCTCGTCGCCGGCCTCGGGAACCCCGGAGCGCAGCTCGCCACTGTTAGTGACGCGCTGGAGGCGCGGGCCAGGGTGTGTTGGTAC
>JACCVZ010000340.1 GCA_013697905.1 Nocardioidaceae bacterium | reverse complement strand
CGACGACGGGTCGGGCGGCACGACGACCGTGATCGTCGCGCTGCTCGCAGTCGTCGTCCTCGCTGCCGGTGCCGTCGTGCTGCGACGGCGCAGGAGCTGAGCCGAGGACAGGTCGTCATGCGTCCGGTCGACTCCCCCACCTACGCGCGGTCCCTGCACCCTGGCGCGTGGTGGCTCTGGGCGCTGGGACTCGCGGCTGCCGCGAGCCGCACCGTCAACCCCGTGCTGCTCGCGCTGCTGGTCGCGGTGGCCGGGTACGTCGTGATGGCCCGCCGGTCGCGTGCGCCGTGGGCCTACGCGTACGGCGCCTTCCTGAGGTTGGGACTGGTCATCATCGCCGTACGGATCGTGCTGCAGGCGCTGCTGTCGAGCCAGTCGCAGGGCATCCACGTCATCGTCGACCTCCCGGAGATCCCGTTGCCTGCCTGGGCGGCTGGGTTGAAGCTGGGTGGCCTGGTCACCTGGGAGGCGGTGCTCATCGCCTTCTCCCAAGGCCTGCAGCTCGCCACCATCATCTGCTGCATCGGTGCGGCGAACGCCCTCGCCAGCGCGGGTCGGCTGCTGCGCACCGTGCCCGGCGCCCTCTACGAGGTGGGTGTCGCCGCGGTCGTATCCCTGACGTTCGCACCGCAGCTCGTCGCCGATGCCGCCCGCGTCCGGGCCGCACAGCGACTGCGCGGGTATGACGGCCGCGGGGTCGGCGGCCTGCGGCGGACGGCGATGCCGGTGCTCGAAGGGGCGCTGGGTCGCTCCGTCGAGCTCGCCGCCGCCATGGACAGCCACGGGTACGGCCGATCGAGCCCAGTGCCGGGCACGACCCGACGGCTGACCTCGGCCCTGGTGCTGGGTGGAGTCCTCGGTGTCGGCATCGGCCTCTACGGCCTCCTGGACGCCGGCGTCGGTGGCCTGTTCGGGTTGCCGATTCTGGGACTTGGGGTGGTGCTCGCGGCGGCAGGGTTGGTGGCCGGAGGCCGCCGCACGAACCGCACCCGCTACCGCCCAGACCCGTGGGCGCTGCCCGAGTGGCTGGTCGCCGGGTCGGGGGTGGCCTGTGCCGCCGTGATGTTCGTGGTTGCCGCGCGTTACCCTGCGGCGGCCTACCCGGCGTACCCGTTGGCGGTTCCGTCGGTGCCGCCGCTCGCTCTGGTCTGCATGCTTGTCGGACTGGTACCGGCGTTCGCTGCGCCACCGCCACCCGATCGGCTGCCGACGGCGACGTCCCCCGGTTCGAAGCGCAAGGGCACCCATGCCGAGGAGATCTGGTGATCGTCTTCGACAAGGTGACGTTCACGTACGCCGACGCCCCATCGCCGACGCTCGTCGACCTGACGTTCGACATGCCCGAAGGCGAGCTCTGCCTCGTCGTCGGCGCCACCGGATCAGGCAAGTCGACCCTGCTCAAGTGCATCAACGGGCTGGTGCCTCATTTCACCGGGGGCACCATGGCGGGTGACGTGCTGGTCGACGGCCGCTCCACCCGGACAGATCGCCCACGTGACCTGGTCGACGTGGTCGGCTACGTCGGGCAGGACCCCGTCGCCGGCTTCGTCACCGACTCGGTTGAGGACGAGCTCGCCTATGGCATGGAGTCGCTGGCTACCGCGCCGCCCACCATGCGCAAACGGGTCGAGGAAACGCTTGACCTGCTCGGGCTCTCCGACCTTCGCCGGCGGCCGCTGACCACGTTGAGCGGCGGCCAGCAGCAGCGCGTCGCGATCGGGTCGGTGCTGACGACCCACCCGCGGATCCTGGTGCTCGACGAGCCGACCAGCGCCCTCGACCCACAAGGGGCCGAGGAGGTGCTGGCGACACTGCAGCGCCTCGTTCACGACCTCGGACTCACCGTCGTGCTCGCCGAGCACCGGCTCGAGCGAGTCGTCCAGTACGCCGACCAGGTCCTGCTGGTCCCAGGCGGTGGCAGGCCGGTGCAGCTCGGCGCCCCAGCCGACGTGATGAGCCGGTCCCCGATCGCGCCACCCGTGGTCGAGCTCGGTCGACTCGCCGGCTGGAGCCCTCTTCCACTGTCGGTACGCGACGCTCGTCGGTTGGCGGCACCACTGCGGCGCCGGCTCTCCGACAATCCGGCACCTGCCCGGTCTGAAGGGCAGCTGGGCGAACCGCTGGCAACGACGCGGCACCTGGTCGTGACCTACGGCGCCACTTCCGCCGTCCGCGACGTCACCTGGTCTGTTCGACGGGGCGAGATCGTGGCCCTGATGGGCCGTAACGGCGCGGGGAAGTCCTCGCTGCTCAAGGCGATGGTCGGTCTGGTCGCACCGTCGGGAGGCACGGTCGACGTCGCCGGCCTTGACCCCTCGCGTGCCCGCGCCTCTGCTCTCATCAAGGCCGTCGGTCTCGTGCCCCAAAGCCCGAGCGACATCCTGTACGCCGAGTCGGTGGCTGCCGAGTGCGCACAGGCAGACAGCGACGTGCGCGCCCCCGCTGGGACCGCGGAAGGACTCCTCGCCGAGCTCGCTCCCGAGATACTCGCCGACCACCACCCGGGCGACCTTTCTGAGGGGCAGCGGTTGATCCTCGCCCTGTGCGTGGTGCTGGCCGCCGCCCCGCCGTTGCTGCTGCTCGACGAGCCCACTCGCGGGCTCGACTACAGCGCCAAGCACCGGCTTGTCGCAGTCCTGCGACGGCTCGTCTGCGGCGGACAGGGGGTCGTGATGGCCACACACGACGTCGAGCTTGTTGCCGAGGTGGCCACCCGCGTGGTCGTGATGGCCGAGGGCGAGGTCGTCGCCGACGGACCCACGGCCGACGTCGTCGTGTCGTCGCCGGCGTTCGCGCCCCAGGTGGCGAAGATCCTGGCGCCGTTAGCGTGGCTCACGGTCAGCGACGTCGAGACTGCGTTGGAGAGGACATCGTCATGACCGCCGCGGTCCCACCTTCTGACGGCGAACCGCTCATCCGGTTGTCCGGGCGTTCTGCCGTAGTGCTTGCCGCGGTGTCCCTGATCGGCCTCGTCGCGTACTCGTGGCCGTTCTTCGTCGACCCGGGAGCTGCCCTCGACACCTCGCACAGTGGTGACGCTCCCTGGTTCTTCGTCGTGCTGCTCCCGCTGCTAGCCGCCGTCGTGGTCGCAGAGCTGTCGTCGGGCGGCATGGACGCCAAGGCGGTGGCGATGCTCGGCATGCTCGCCGCGGTCGGGGCGGCGCTGCGGGCGCTCGGTCCGGGCGCGGCCGGCCTCGAGCCGAGCTTCATCGTCATCCTGCTTGGCGGCCGGGTCTTCGGACGCGGTTTCGGTTTCGTGCTGGGTGCGTTGACGATCTTTGCCGGCGGCATAGTCACGGGTGGCGTCGGTCCGTGGCTGCCGTTTCAGATGTTCGCGGCGGGTTGGGTGGGGCTGTTCGCCGGGATGCTGCCGAGGTGGCGTGGCCGCGCCGAGGTGGCGGCTCTGGCGGCGTACGGGGTGGTTGCCGGGTTGGCGTACGGCGCCCTGCTCAACTTGTGGTTCTGGCCGTTCGCGGCGTACTCGCCTGAGGTCACGTACGTCGCCGGGGATGCCTTCGGGGCCAACCTGCACCGCTACCTTGTCTTCTGGGCCACCACGTCGCTGGGATGGGACGTGCCCCGCGGCGTCCTCACCGCCACCACGCTGGTGCTCGTCGGCCGGCCAGTGCTCGGAGCCCTCCGGCGTACCGCGCGCAGGGCCAACTTCACCTGAGCGGTGGTCGGCAACTGCTGCGAGCATGGCGGCATGCGCAGCCACACCCGTAGCTACACCACCGGCAGTCGAGACATCGTGCTGGACCTGACCAGCGATGGCCAGGAGTTCGTGCGAGACCTGGGCTCGGGCCTGCTCCACGTGTTCGTACCGCACGCCACTGCCGGGCTCGCCATCCTTGAGACGGGTGCGGGCAGCGACGACGACCTGCTGGCCGCGCTTGCTCAGCTGCTGCCCGCGGATGATCGGTGGCGCCACCGGCACGGCAGCCCCGGGCACGGACGGTCTCATGTGGCGCCGGCCCTGATCCCGCCGTACGCCACGGTCCCGGTGATCGACGGCGCGCTGGCCCTCGGCACCTGGCAGAGCCTGTGCCTAGTCGACCTCAACGTCGACAACACCGAACGGACCGTTCGCTACTCGTTCCTGCCCGGCTGACTCACCGCTCCATGCCCCGCCCCTCCGCGAATTGCGGGAGAGGGCAGTGGACTCAGCGAGCAGGTCCGCGGGTCAGGAGCCGCGGATGCCACCGGGCGTCACGAACGGCGGCTTGCTAACCGTGAACGCCTCTCGTCGCCCGCGCACGTCGACGTGCACGTCCGCACCGTCGACGACCGAGGTGGCCAGCAGTGCCAGTCCGACTCCCACCCGCCGCGTGGGCGAGAACGTTCCCGACGTCACGACGCCTAACTGAGTCTCGTCGGCGGAGACCGTCATACCGGCCCGAGGGATGCCGCGGCCGGAGGCGACAAGCCCACGCAGCGAGACGGTGGGCCCAGCCTGCTTCTCGGTCGCCAAGGCGTCGCGGCCCCAGAACGACTTCTTCTTCCAGCCGACCGCCCAACCCAGCCCGGCCTGCACCGGCGTGATCGTGGGTGAGAGATCCTGGCCGTGCAGCGGATAGCCCATCTCCGTGCGCAGGGTGTCGCGCGCTCCGAGCCCCGCAGGCACGATGTCGTGGTCGGCGCCGGCGGCCAAGACCGCGTCCCACACCGCGACGGCGCCATCATGAGGGACGACAAGCTCGTATCCGCGTTCCCCGGTGTAGCCGGTGCGGCAGACGACCACCGGTCCCCCCCGGTGCTCCACCTCGACGAATGACATGTATTCGTGGCCGGTCGGGAACCCCATTGCGTCCAACGTCTCGTCACTGGCAGGCCCCTGCACGGCCAGGACGGCGTACTCGCGGTGCTGGTTGACCACCTCGACCCCGTCAGGTGCAGACCCCCGCAGCAACCGCACCACCTCACTGGTATTCGCAGCGTTCGGGATGAGGAAGACCTCGTCATCGCCGCGCAGGTAGGCGATGAGGTCGTCGACGACGCCGCCATTGTCGTTGCAGCACAAGGTGTACTGCGCCTTGCCCGGCTCGATCCTGCTCAGGTCGTTGGTGAGGCAGCTGTCGACGTACGCCGCGGCTCCCGGCCCCCGCACGACAGCCTTGCCGAGGTGGCTCACGTCGAAGACGCCGACGCCGGCGCGGACCGCGGTGTGCTCCTTGACCGATCCGGTGTACTCGAGCGGCATCGACCAGCCGCCGAACGCGGCCAGCTTGGC
>JACCVZ010000328.1 GCA_013697905.1 Nocardioidaceae bacterium | reverse complement strand
GGTGAGGGCCGTTTGCGGCTCGAGGGCGACCACCGCTGGTGCGCCGAGTGCGGGGCTCGCCCCAGTCACGGCGAACTCCGATCGAGGCGCACCTGTCGTGGCCACGACGCCACCGGTGACAGGAACCGTCGACACGAGCCGCCACGACGTCGACGCCCGGTCGGCGATCGCAGTGACATCGGTGACCAGCACGGACCCGGGACGCACCCTGAGGTCGGCCAGCGCCGTCGGCTGGAAGGGACCAGACGAGGTCATCGCCTGAACCTGGACGAGAGCCTCGTGACGCCCCGGGTTGGCGATCACCAGCGCACGCTCACCCTGGCCGGCGGGACCGCCGTTCACGACCAGGTCGGTGCGTGGCGGCGTCGAGGCGCTGACCCACTCCGATCCAGCCGGTGTGACCCCGCTGATGCGGGTGGTGTTGACCGCAGCGACGACGCGGCCGCGTTGCGTGCGCACCTGAACGGTGGCAGGGGAGAGTCCGGGTGCGAATCGCGCCAAGTTCAGTGACCGCCGGGACCAGGGGCCGAGCGGGATACCGCGCGAGCCCGCTGCCTGCACCCGTCCTTTCGGGCCGTAGATCAACACGTCGACCACGGCGACTCCCGGGCTCGGGTTGGCGAGGACGAGCCGCGAGGTCGTCCCCACCTGGGTGCCGACGCCGTTGAACCACCACTGGTCGGCCGGCCGGTCACAGCCGCTGACGGCGAGGCCGGACCGCTGCCCCCCCTTCGAGGTCGAGAACTGGTATGCCGTCGTACCGGCGGCCCGCCGACCCTCGGCGACAGCCAGCACGCTCGGTTCGGCTGCCGTCGTCAGCTGCTGGACGAGGGGCACCCGTGCTGCCTCCTCGGTGCCCAAGGGGCGAGCCGTCGCGGCCTGGAGCACGCTGAGCTCGAGCGACCCGCTGCCGTCCCGCGCGTTCGGGGAGACGGCGAAGACCGAGGTCGTGGTCGCCGCATCGACCAGCGACTCCGGACAGCTCAGCGTCACGTCGAGCGGGGCCACCGTCGCGGACTTTCGTGGGGGGACGGACACGGACGAGTCCGTCCCGCCCGCGACGAGCAGCGCAGCGGCGCACACCAGCACGGCGAGCCCGGCAACGACGTCCCGGACACGACTCATCGGTCATCCTCCTGCTCGTCGTCTCGGCGTCGTGCACCGGGAGCCGCGAGGACCAGCGCCAGCACCCACGCAGCTGCCTGCCCGACAAGCCACCACGTGCGAGACCCCTGCGCCGAGACGATCAACCGGCCACCGTCGGCACCGAGCTTGAATACCCTGCCTGCCTCGAGCGAGCTGTCGTCGACCACCTCGAGTGGGGCACCGTCGAGCGTCGCCTCGAAGTCCCTGCCGGAGGGCGTTGACACGACGAGGACGCGGCCTTCGCCGCCTTTCTCCACCTGCTCATCGGTCCGGTCGTGGTAGCCCAGGACCGTCGCAGCGGCGGCGGCCTCCGGGGTGTCGGAGCCGAGCACTCGCACCAGCCCCGTAGGTACGTTGACCTGCCAGCCCGCGAGCCGTCGGGCGTTCGTGGACGCCCGTGTTAACCCCGAGATCGCATCGAGGTCGGCGACCACCTCCGGGTCGGAAGGCCGAGGTACGACGACGTACGCGACAGCGAAGTCCGCCAGCCGAGCGATGTCGGTGGGTCGTCCCTGAGAGACCAGGTCGGCTACCAGCGTGGTCAGCTCGGAGGACTCATGCCCGGGAAGGACCCCGTCGTCTCCGAGCCGTCGCCCGTCGCCGGCTCGGAGGTCGTAGCTGACGGGATCGGTGTCGGTGCGGATCACCAGAATCCGCTGCGCGGCGTCCGCCTCGGAGGCGTCCACCATGTAACGCGGCAGTGTGGTCGCCGGTCGACGGTCCAGGTCTCCGTGCGGCGCCACGACAGCCCACCAGCCGAGCGCGCCAACGGTGGACAGGGAGGCCGCGACGACCGTCAACCCCGCCACCGGCTGCCGCCAGCCGAAGCTCCCGGAGGAGACGTCGGCCCGCAGCCCGTCCGCGGCGAACCCCGCCGCAGCGAGCCCGGCCGCCTGCACGACGAGGACGGGGAAGCCCAGCCAGACGTGCGCCAGCTGATCGGTCCCCGGCAGCCGCACCACCTCGTCACCCACGATCGCGGCAGTGCCGAGCGCGATGGCCATCACCACCCAGGCGCCGGCCACCCGGGTCCGTGCGCTGGAGCGGGCCAGGGCCACGACAGCCGCGAGCACGAACCCGAGGGTCAACCACCACGGCGCGGCTGATAAGTCACCCAGCCGACCGAACGGCAGCTGCCAGCCGATCTCCGCTGCGCCGAGCGCCGTCGGGTCGACCACTCCGGCTTCGACCAGGAACCGGCGCGGCTCCTCGAGGAAACCCAAGGACCAGGGCAGCAGCAGGACCACCGGGAGCGCCACCGACGCCGTGAGAGGTCCCAACCGGCCCATTCGTCGCGTCAGCACCGAAGCGGCCATCGCGACGACCGTCGTGGCAACCGCCATCGGCCAGGCCAGCGGGACGAACGCGACCAGCAGGCTCAACGCGACACCGGTGGCGAACCCCGCGCGCCAGGGTATTCGGCGTTCGGAGTCGACCAGAGGAGCGGCCGCGCGGACGACCCATGGCACCATCACCATCGCAGCAACGGTGCCGAGATGGCCACCGGCCGCGACCCCCGAGGCCGCCAGGATGGCGGCGTAGCTGAGCGCCACCCAAGCGCGAAGCGTGCGACCCGTCACGAGCCGTCGGGCCGCCACGTAGGCCCCAGCGGCACCGAGCACCGGGCCGAAGAGCAGCAGCAGGTCGGCGACCAGCCACGCCTTGCCGAGCAGCAGTGTGCCGGCAACGGCAAGCACGGCGACGTACGGCGGCGTCGGCGCGTCCGAGCCCAGACCGACGGGGTGCCAGGTCTCGGTGTAGAGCTGCCACCATGCGCTCGACGAGCCAGGGACGGGAAGCAAAGCGCCCCCTTGCAGAAACCCTGCCCCCAGCAGTCCGCGGGTAGCCACCAGAGCGAGGAACGTCAGCAGTCCGGTCACTGCCAGCAGCGGGTGAGCCAGCAAGGGACCGGCGCCGGCCGGGAGGTCTTCGGCCTCGTCGGGGACCGGACCGGTCTCCAAGGCGCTGCCGCCGCGGCGTCCCGATCGCAGCTGGCGCACCGACGACCCCGCCGCCCCGGCCCGGTCGCCCAGTCCAGAAGCGACGTGGCCGAACCAGGAGTCGGCCCCATGGGCGTACGGCAGCCACCATGGCGGCAGCAGCCGGCTGGCCGCTCTGCGGTCCGGTGGCCGTCCGCCCAGGCTCTGTCGCCGCCGGGTCGAGCGACCGCGGATGACGACATCGGGCCGACCGAGCACCCCGACCATCGCCCACACCTCGTCGAGCGCCGCCCTCGGCAGCTTCCCCACCAGGAAACCGATCGTCCGGAGCAACGAGCCGAGGCCGAGCCGTAGGTAGCGCCAAGGCAGGGTCGCAAGCGCTCCGTTCACGAGCAACGTGTAGAGCGCGGCCCGACGATCGGCCCGGTGCGGGCTGGGCGCAGCATTGTCGATCGCTCGTACTCCCCGTGTCGCGGCCTCGGCGTGGAAGACGAGCGCCGCCGGTGCGACCACCACGCGCTGCCGCAGAGACGCCACTCGCCATCCGAAGTCCACGTCGTCTCGGAACAAGGGCACTTGCGGGTCAAAACCCCCGAGGGCTTCCCAGACGTCCATCCGCACGAGCATTCCGGCGCTGCCGACAGCGAGCACGTCGCGCGGGTCGTCGTGCTGGCCCTGGTCGTACTCGCCAGGCTCGAGTCCGGTCTCGCGATGTCCGGTACCCGAGATGCTGACCCCCACTTCGAGCAACCGCAGGGCGCGCGGCCACCCCCGCACCCGCGGCCCCACGACGGCGATGTCCGGCGCCGAGGTGGCGACGGCGAGCAGCTCGCGCAGTGCGTCCGGCGCCGGCGCACAGTCGTCGTGCAGCATCCACAGCCAACGCCGCTCGGCGGGGACGTCGACCGGGGGGAGGGAGGCGAGCCCGTGGGCGACTGCCGCCCCGAACCCGGTGTCGACCGGTGCATCGAGCACCTCATCGACTCCGACCGAAGCCACCAGCCGGGAGCGGGAGTCATCCGTCGACCCCGTGTCGACCGCCACCAACCGATCTGGCGCAGACGCGGCCGTTTCGATAGCAGCCAGCAGCCGGGGGATCCAGCGCGCACCGTTATGAGAGACGACAACGGCACTCACGTGATGCTGGTGGCCCGCCGCCGAGTGCCTTGTCACCTGGTTTCCGAGGGCTGGCACGGAAGGGCCGTGGTCGGTACGCATGACTGCGGACACCTTGGACAGGAGGGGACATCGGGCGCGCGTCGCGACGGCGCGTGCCCCACCCTAGTCGGCCGTCACTCGCTGGTCTTGGGCCGCCGGCCCTTCGTCAGACCGCGCGCTTCTTCAGCTTGCGACGCTCACGCTCGGACAGGCCGCCCCAGATGCCGAAGCGCTCGTCCTTGAAGAGCGCGTACTCCAGGCAGTCGGCGCGCACCTCGCACGACAGGCAGACGCGCTTGGCCTCTCGGGTCGAACCACCCTTCTCGGGGAAGAACGCCTCTGGATCTGTCTGCGCGCACAACGCACGTTCCTGCCAGATGAGCGCATCGGCGTCGCTGTTGAGCACTTCCCATTCACTTAAGCTGACGTCTCGCACGTCGTGCCTCCTCGACCCTCGTGACTCATCATCGCCTCGCGACGAAAAACGACACTGATGGAATTACATGCCCGTAAGCCCCTCTACGTCAAGTAGAACGCGAAATGCGGGCACGACACGCCGTAACTTTCTGTGACGGGGCCGCACCGGAGAGGCACATCGGGGACACCGCAAGGCCGCACTCCGATCGGGGTGCGGCCTGCATCGCAGCGGTGCTGCGGTCCGCGATTGCTACTGCGAGGGCTGCTGCCACCAGCCGCCCTGCTGCGGCGGCGGCGGGTCCTCGCGCCTGTCAGGGTCGGCGTTCGGGTCGGCGTTCGGGTCGGCGTTCGGATCGGGGGTCTGCGTCTGTTCCTCGCCCGGGCCCCACTGCGCCGGGCCGGTCCCCGGCTGGTGGGACCCCTGCCGGTCCGACACCGGCTGCTCGGGGTTGGGCGGGTAGCCGGTCTCACCGGACCCGGCCGACACACCCTGCGAAGCGTCCCCAGGCTGCTCGCCCCAGGAAGGCTGCGGCTGGTCCTGGTTCCACCCCTGCGACGACGACTGCTCCCATGCTGACGCCGGTTGTCCTTGCTGCTGCTCGGCCTGCGAATGTTCGCCCCAACCCGCCGCGGTCGCCCCGCCGGCGGAGTACTCCTGGCCGTAGCCCTGTCCACCTTGCTGGGCGTAGCCCTGGTCCTGCTGGGCGTAACCCTGACCCCCTTGCTGTGCGTAGCCCTGGTCCTGCTGGGCGTAGCCCTGGTCCTGCTGGGCGTAACCCTGACCCCCTTGCTGGGCGTAGCCCTGGTCCTGCTGGGCGTAACCCTGACCCCCTTGCTGGGCGTAGCCCTGGTCCTGCTGGGCGTAGCCCTGTCCACCTTGCTGGGCGTAGCCCTGGTCCTGCTGGGCCCAGCCTTGACCCCCTTGCTGGGCATAACCCTGACCCCCTTGCTGGGCGTAACCCTGGTCCTGCTGGGCATAACCCTGGTCCTGCTGGGCCCAGCCC
>JACCVZ010000313.1 GCA_013697905.1 Nocardioidaceae bacterium | reverse complement strand
TGGAGAGCCGATGGGTGATGAGCAGGACGCCGCGCTCACCGCACGTCGCCCGGAGCTGGTCGAGGAAGGCGCGCTCGCTCGCCGCGTCGGCCGCGGCGGTCGGCTCGTCGAGCACCAGGAAGGGTGCCGTACGGAACAGCGCTCTCGCCAGCGCGACTCGCTGCCACTGGCCGACCGACAGGTCGGTGCCCTTCTCGTAGGCGCGGGACAAGATGGTGTCGTAGCCGAATGGGAGTTGCTCGATCACCTCGGCGATGCCTGCCTGTTCCGTGGCTGCCCTCAGTGCCGTTTCGTCACCGGCCCGCTCATGGTCGGCGAGCGCGATGTTGTCCCGGGCAGACAACGCGTAGCGGGCGAAGTCCTGGAAGACGGCGGTGACCTCGCTGCGCAGCTCCGCCCGTTCCAGCACCTGAAGGTCGCGCTCACCCGGGTGCCCGATGCCTCCGCTGGTGGGCGCATACAGGCCGCATACAAGCTTTGCCACGGTGCTCTTGCCTGCCCCGTTGGGACCGACGAGAGCCACCACCTCGCCGGGCGACACGCACAGGGAGAGGTCGTGGAGGACCACTCGCTTGGTGCCTAGATAAGTGAAGTGGACGTGCTCCATGACGAGCGGGCCGCGCTTCCTCGGCTGGCTCGCCGTCACGGCGCTGGTGGCTCGCGTCGGCGTCTCCAGAAACGACGTGAGGTCGCCGAGGAAGAGGCTGGACTCGTGCACACTGCCGACGCTGCTGCTGGCGAGCCGCACCCGCTGGAGCAGCTGCTGGACGGCGATGGCCGCCAGCCCTGCTTCGGCGATCGTCAGTCGCCCGGTGGCGGTGAGCTGGACCAACGCCGCCAGCAGTGCCATGCCGAAGATCGCCACCACCACCTGGACGGTGACCAGACGTGCGCTGCGCTCGCGGCTGAGCCGTCGCACGGTGGCCACCCGCTCGTCGTACAGCGTGCGGTAGCGCGGCAGCAGGTAGTGCTCGGCGCCGAACAGCCTGACCTCTGCTGCCGGCCGTGGCGTCGTCAACACCTCCGTCAGGTGGGCTCTTTGCCGATCGAGCCGAGCCAGCTCCCGATAGCGCCCGTAGAGGTCGCGGGAGTTGCGCGTCGACACCCAGCCGAGCGGAACGGCGGCCAACAGCACGATTGGCAGCAGCCACGGGCTGATGGGCAGCAGCACTGCTCCGATCGCCACGATCCCGACGGCGGCCCCGGTCGCCGAGACCACACCGTTGACGAGGTCGTACGGCTGGTTGACGTACGACGCCATCGCGCGCTGCAGTCGGTCGTGGAAGCGAGGGTTGTCGAGCTCCTCGAGCTCCACTCCGACCACGACGCCGATGATGCGCTCCTCGAGGTGGCGCTCCACCAGCTGCATGAGCAACCGCTGCCGTTCCCCCACCACAGCCCCGGCTGCTGCTGCGAGCACGGTGCAGACGGTCAGCCCGGCCAGTGTCGGTGCGACATGACGGAGCAGCGCCGCCGTCTCGTCTCCCAGCTGGTCGAGCAGGTGCTTGCCGAGCAGCAGCTGAAGAGCCAGCGCGACCGCTCCGACGATCTGGAGCACGACGAGTAGGGCGACCTCGCGCCCTGCGGAGGCCCGCAGGATGCGCCAGGCCGCGACGATGGTGACGACGAGCCGGCGAAGAGACGACGTGCGACCACCGGTCGCTGTGGTGGTGGGGTCCGCGGTCATGCTCACCGGCCTAGTCTCGCACCGGGTATGGTCGCCACGTCATGACATTCGTGCTTCACTGGCGCCGCGACGGCGCGCCGGTCGCCCCCCGTGCTGGTGGACCGGCTGTCCACGGGCTTACCGGGCTGCGAGACGAACCCGTCACGCGTTGGACGAGGGTTCCGCTCTCCGTCTTGGCCTTCGAGCACTCCCCCAGCCTCTCCATCACCGAGAGCCCCGCCTGCTTCGTCGCGCTGCTGGCGGGCCGCCTCGACGACTTCTCGAACCTGGTGTCTCGACTCGGCGGCGCCAGCCGCTTCGGCGACGCGCCCACAGACGCCGACGTCCTTGCGGCGGCGTACGAGCGGTGGGGTGAGCAGTGCTTCGAACGTCTCATCGGTGACTTCGCCGCGGCGATCTGGGAGCCGCGCGAGCAATTCCTGCTGTTCGCCCGTGACGTCGTCGGCATCGCACCGCTGCACTACTGGAGCGACTCTCATATGGTGGTGCTCACGGGTCATCTTGGCGGGGTGATGGTGCACCCGCTGGTGTCTACCGAACCCGACGAGGGCTACATCGCCGAGATCCTCGCTGACGACGACCACTCACGGCACGAGACGCTCTACCAGGAAGCCTGGCGTCTCGTCGCCGGCCACGCCGCGAGAGTCGACGCAAGCGGGCCGCCAAGGATACGGC
>JACCVZ010000251.1 GCA_013697905.1 Nocardioidaceae bacterium | reverse complement strand
CGACGACCCAGGGGAAGCAGCGAGCAAGATCCGGCGCCGTCGTCGACATCAAGAACGACGAGTGGCACTGACACGGCGCAACGCAAGACAACTTTCATGACCCACCTGTCCCTCACCGAAGGCGACACCGAGTTAGGCGACCACGTCACAGCGAGGAGTACCGGAGCGATTGAGTGACCCAGCATCCGCAACATTGGCATGGCCCGGGGCCGCCGCGCCCAGCCCTCCTTACACCCTCAACTGCGATGAGCCCCGCGATCGGCATGGCAATGGCGGCCCGCCGCGTGGGTCAGGGCTACCGGCTCGGCACCTCCGCCTCGGCTCGTGCAAGGGCCCGCTGCGACACTTGCTGCACGTCGTCGTCGTCCGGCCGCAGCCCCTGTGCCAGTACGAAGGACCACGTCACCGGACCGTCACCGACCGGCGAGCGTCGTCCGACGACGCTCAGCCCGCGTCGACCGCGCACCGGCGCATAGACCGTCACCACGACACTCTTGGTGACCCGCTCACGCAGCAGCTCCAACAAGGCGCCGGGCTCAGCGACCGTGATCGTCGTGCGTTCCTCGGCCTCGCCCCACTCCGCCACCTCGACCAGCCCGAGGAGGCGGCCCTCACTGTGCCAGTCGGCGCGCTCGATCTGCTCCCAGCCGAGCTTGCGCTGTGCCGGGCTGCCCGGTTGCAGGTGCAGGGCCCGGTCGGTCCCGACATACCAGCGACCATCGTCGTCGACAGCCCACGCGAGTGGGTGCTCACCGGAGTCCAGCGGCAGGCTTTGCTTGACCTCGCGCGGCAAGCTCAGGCGGCCGGCCCGGCCCCGCGCCATCAGGCGTCGGTGCCAATGGCCTGCTCGCGCAGCGCGTGCCGGTGGCTCTCTAACGCGACGAGCTCCCCGAACATCCGGTTGTAGGCGGTCGCCTGCGTCACCGGATTCATCCGCTGGAGCTTCGACTTGAGCTGCTCGATCCGGCGTCGCGCAGTCAACTCCCGCAGTCGTACGACGAACTCGGCTGCCACGCGCGTGTCCGGCACACCGCGCACGTGCAGCGGCTCCACCGACAACGCCGACACGATGTGGGCGCTCCTGCCGGTCCCTAGCTTGGCCATCACCTGCTCAGGACTGGCGGCTCGCGGGCCGCCAACGCTGGCGATCGCCTCGAAGACCTCCCCATACCAGGGATGGACGAAGTCGCACGCCTCAGCAGTCGCGAACGCCTCGTGCACCGACTCGGGGTGCTGCAGCGCCAGCTTCAAGACATCTCGCTCCATCGAAAACCTGCGATCGCGAGGGTCGGGTACGTCGACCGGGCCGCCTCCAGTTGTCACCGGCGGCTGACCAGTGGTGACGCTGCCGTCGCCGACGCGCTGCTCGTCGTGCCCCTGCCCAGCCTGGGCGGACGCGGCATCCTGGCCACGTGACTGTTCGTCGCCGCGGCTGCTGCGGCTGGGGCGGCGCGGCGCCCGACGTACCTCTGCCCGCACCTCGTCGATGTCGACGCCGATCATGCCGGCGACCTCGCGGGCGAACGCGTCGACCTTGGACTTGTCCCGGATGGCGGCGACGAGCCGTGCCGCCTCGCGCACGGCGTCGACCCGTGCGTCGGCCCGGTCGAGGTCGAACTGCGACACGACGTTGGCCAGCACGAAGCGGTAGAGCGGCACCCGGCGGGCGATCAGCTCGCGGACGGCCGCGTCGCCGTCGGCCAGCCGAAGCTCGCAGGGGTCGCGACCGTCCGGCTCGACCGCGACGTAGGTCTGCCCAACAAACTGCTGGTCGCCCTGGAAAGCCCGCAGCGCCGCCTTCTGCCCGGCCGCGTCGCCGTCGAAGGTGAAGATCACCTCGCCACGGAACTCGTCGTGGTCGAGCAGCAGCCGCCGCAAGATGCGGGTGTGGTCCTCGCCGAACGCGGTCCCGCAGGTAGCGACCGCGGTCCGTACGCCGGCCAGGTGGCACGCCATCACGTCGGTGTAGCCCTCGACGACGACGGCCTGCGAGCTTCGGGCGATCTCCTTGCGGGCAAGGTCGACGCCGTACAGGAGGTGGCTCTTCTTGTAGATCGGTGTCTCCGGGGTGTTGAGGTACTTCGCCTCGATACGGTCGTCGTCGAAGAGCCTGCGTGCGCCGAAGCCCACCACGTCGCCGGAGAGCTCGCGGATCGGCCACAACAACCGGCCCCGGAACCGGTCGTAGGGGCCCCGGTCGCTGCGTGCGACGAGGCCGGCGGCGACGAGCTCATCGTCGGTGAATCCCTTGCCCCGCAGGTGGTTGAGCAGTGCCTCCCCGCCGTTGGGCGCAAAGCCGACACCGAACATCTCTGCCGCGGCCTGGTCGAAGCCGCGCTCATTGAGGAACTTCCGACCCGTCAACGCGTCCGGCGTGCTCAGCTGGTCGATGTAGAACTGTTCGGCCGCCTTGTTCGCCGCCACCAACCTGGCCCGCTGGCCGGGGTCGCGACGCGGCACCGCTCCCCCGTCGTCGACGTAGCGCAGCTCGACGCCGCTGCGGCCGGCGAGCCGCTCGACGGCCTCGGTGAAGCCGACGCCCTCGATCTTCTGCACGAACGTGATGACGTCGCCGCCCTCCTGGCAGCCGAAGCAGTGGAAAAAGCCGCGCGCGGGATTAACGTTGAACGAGGGGCTTTTCTCCTCGTGGAAGGGGCACAGCCCCTTCATGGAGCCGCCACCGGCGTTGCGCAACGTCACGTGCGCCGACACGACCTCGTCGATCCGCGCCCGCTCGCGCACGAGCGCGATGTCGTCTTCTCGGATCCGGCCGGCCACCTGCCGAGTCTACGCAGTCCGGCGCGGTCGCCCAGCCGCGTCCACAACGTCCCGGCGGGCCCTTGGGCATTCGTTCGGCCGACCCGACCTCAGTCAGAGCCGCGGTTCAGGGCGGCGTGCACGGCGACCGCGGACGGGTCCGTCAGGGAGGCAACCTGGTCGATCACGACGCGCCGCCGGGCGGCGTCGTCGGGGGCGTT
>JACCVZ010000247.1 GCA_013697905.1 Nocardioidaceae bacterium | reverse complement strand
GCCGGGTCGTCGAGACCGACGAGTTCGCCCGGTGGTGTCGCCGCTGCGGATGCGAGGCTGCGCCGCGCGACAGCGTGACCCGGCGGCTGGCGCACGAGCCGCTGGGGTGGCGCCCGACGACGTTGCTGATCACGATCCGCCGCTATCGCTGCACCGGCTGTGGGCATGTGTGGCGCCAGGGCACCAGCCGGGCCGCCGAGCCGCGC
Source organism: Nocardioidaceae bacterium (assembly GCA_013697905.1). Lineage (GTDB taxonomy): Bacteria > Actinomycetota > Actinomycetes > Propionibacteriales > Nocardioidaceae > JACDHG01. The sequence continues at coordinate 13,377 of JACCVZ010000247.1, read as the reverse complement.
GCGAAGTTGTCGCGTCGCGCGCTGCGATGGGCGCTAGAAGGCATCGTGTGTCAGCACTTGACCGTCGCTCGGGTCGCCGAGGGCCCCAGCGTGTGGTGGAACACCGCGAACGACGCGGTGCTGGCCGAGGGCAGGCGTGTGTTGATCGAGGACCCACACCGGTTCGACGGTGTGGGTCCTCGATCGGCCTCGACGAGCACTGCTGGCGCCACACCCGCCGCGGCGACAACTATGTCACCGTGATCATCGACCTGACGCCGATCCGGGACGGCACCGGTCCAGCGCGGCTGCTGGATATGGTCGAGGGCCGATCGAAGCAGGTGTTCAAAACCTGGCTCGGCGAGCGAGACACGTCCTGGCGCGACGGCGTCGAGGTGGTTGCGATGGGCGGGTTAACCGGTTCAAGACCGCCACCGTCGAAGAGCTGCCCAACGCGGTGGCTGTGATGGATCGTTCCACGTCGTCAGGTTTGCCGGCGACGCACTCGACCGCTGCCGACGCCGTGTCCAGCAAGCCATCCACAGGGCACCGCGGCAGGAAGAGGGATCCGCTCTACTCCGCCAGGCGGACCTTGCACACCGGCGTCGACCTGCTCACCGACAAGCAGAAGGACCGGCTCGCCGCCCTGTTCGCAGCCGACGCTCACGTCGAGGTCGAAGCCACCTGGGGCATCTACCAACGGATGATCGGCGCCTACCGCGAGCCCGACCGTGCCAAGGGCCGCAAGCTCATGCAGCAGCTGATCGACTCGATCAGCCACGGCGTCCCGAAGGCACTGACCGAGCTCATCACGCTCGGGCGGACGCTGAACAAGCGCGCCCTCGACGTGCTGGCCCACTTCGACCGGCCCGGCACCAGCAACGGGCCTACCGAGGCCATCAACGGCCGACTCGAACACCTCCGCGGCTCGGCCCTCGGATTCCGCAACCTCAGCAATTACATCGCCAGATCACTATTAGAAACCGAAGGATTCAGACGGTACCTACACCCTGAATGGTAAAGAGCCGCTCAACCTCGAAGACACGCCCTAATCGGACTGTGCGACGTCGAGGCGGGCGAGCTTCTCCAGTTCAGCCTTAGGGGTGAGTTTCACCTCGTCGAAGACCTTCTCCTGTTGCGTGGCGATGCGGTCGTTGACCAGACCGCTCAGGGCGAACGCGATCGCCCCGGTCTGCCGGACCGTCAGGTCGTCCACCAGCGGCTGCCGTGATGACGTGACCGCGACCCCGCTGGCGGCACCGCTCGGGTCCTGTGAGGCCCCGACCGAGAATCGCTCCCGGGGGTTGGTTGTGCGGTCGGTGTAGTGGTCCCGCAGCTGCAGCAGAACCTTGTGCCATTCCATGACGTCGCCGTGAGACTGGGTCGCCGTGAGGTCATCTTGGGTCAGGGCTGCCCCTGTCCCGTCGGCCGAGAAGCACCGCGCGTACGAGAGCAGCGCCAGTGTCCAGATCCCTTCGACCAGGATGTCGTCGGGCTCACCCTCTCCGTCGGCCAGCTCCGACACCAGGCGTTCGCAACACCGCAGCACCGTCTGAAGGTCCTCGAACGTCGCCATCAGCTCGACGAGCACGGAGGCACTGGCGGTGTCCAGGAGCCGTAAGGAAACCGGCGGGTCGGTCGGGACGCTGTTCGTCATCGTTGCCTTCCTCGGTGGGTCGACGTCTGCACGGTTGGAGTACGCACGTCCGCAGGGCTACCCCGACGACGGTGTAAACGCTTACCCGACCGATGGGCCCAGACCCAGCGACTGCGGCGTACTCGAGTCCGGCGACGGCTGGTGCAGGCCCTCGTCGAGCTGTCCAAACTCGGTCATCAGTGCCCGACTGCCGCCCCAGGGCGTCTGCTCCTCGGCGATCAGCGTGTTCGTGGTGAGCAGCAAACCCGCCACCGACGCCCCGTTCTGCAACGCCGACCGGCAGACCCGCAGCGGGTCGATGATGCCCATGTCGATCATGTTGCCGTACCGACCCTCGAGGGCGTCGAAGCCGTCATCGACGCCCATCTGAGCAACCTCGGCCACGACTTCGTGACCGGCGTAGCCGGCGTTGGTGGCGATCAGATACGTGGGCTCGGTGAGCGCGCGACGAACGATCTCCACGCCGAATGCGTAGTCGTCCTTGACGTTCAGCTCATCCAGCACCGGCGCGGCGTGCATCAGCGCCACGCCTCCTCCAGCGACGATGCCCTCTGCCATGGCTGCCTTGGTGGCCGACAAGGCATCCTCGACCCGGTGTTGCAGCTCGGCAAGCTCCGCATTCGTCGGCGCACCTACCTTGATGACGGCCACCTTGCCGGACAGCGATCCGATCCGTTCGTTGAGCACGTCTTCGTCGACGCCAAACGTGGCGCGCTCCAGCTCGGCACGCAGCTGGGCGACCCGGAACTCGACCTGATCGGAAGATCCGGCGCCATCGATGATCGTCGTACGGTCCGCCGTCACCCGAACCTGCCTGGCGCGGCCAAGCTGCTCGATGGTCATATTCTCGAGGCTGAAGCCGGAGTGCTTGCTGTAGACCTGGCCACCTGTGATGGTGGCAATGTCCTCGAGCTTGCGCAGTCGCCGGTCGCCGAACCCGGGCGCCCTGGTCGCGACGCACTGGAACACCCCGTTGACGTGGTTGTGCACCAGCATGCTCAGCGCCGAGCCCTCGACATTCTCAGCGATCAAGACGAGCGGTCGTGGCGCCCGCATCACCTTGTCGAGAATCGGCATCAGCTCTTGGACCTTGGTGATCTTCTCACTGCACAGCAGGATGTACGGGTCGTCGAGGATCGCCTCCAGACTGGCCGGATGCGTGACCAGGTAGGGCGAGAGGTAGCCGTTGTCGTACTCGAAACCTTCGACGAACTCCACGCTCATCCCGTGGGTGGCTGACTCCTCCACCGTCACGATTCCAGCGTCCCCGACGGTGTGCAGTGCCTCTGCCAGCACGGCGCCGACGGTGTCATCGTTGTTGGCCGAGATCGACGCGACCCGCGCGTACTCCGCCGCTGTGATAACCGGGTGAGCAACCTTGCGCAGCTGCTCGACCAGTTTCACCACAGCGAGGTCGACGCCGCGCTTGACGAGCACCGGGTTGCCGCCCTCGCCGATCGCCTTCATGCCCTCGCGGACGATCGCCTGGGCGATCACCGTGGCCGTCGTGGTGCCGTCGCCGACGATGTCGTTGGTCTTGATCGCTGCTTCCTTGACCAGCTGTGCCCCCATGTTCTCGAACTGGTCGCTCAGGTGGATCTCTCGGGCGATCGTGACACCGTCGTTCGTCACCACTGGGGACCCGGTGATCTTTTCCAGAATGACGTTGCGCCCCTTCGGGCCCAAGGTCGACTTCACGGCCTCGGCAAGCTGGTCGACCCCAGACACCAGCAGTCTCCTGGCTTCCTCGCCGAATCGCAGATCCTTGGCCATTGATCCTCCTGGGACGTGGGTCGGTGTGGTCGTCGCAAACTACGGGACGAGGATTGCTCGACCCCGGACCTGGCCGGCGTCGAGATCGTGCAGAGCCTCCTGGGCGGCGTCCAGCGGGTACGTCTTGGTGTGCAGGGTGACCTTGTCGGCCTGCGCCAGGACCATCAGCTCGGCCAGCTCGTTGTAGGTGCCGACGATGTTCCCGATGATGTTGCGCTCGGTTGAGATCACATCGAGCGTCGGGATGGTCAAGGTGCCGCCGTACCCGATGACGTAGTACGAACCGCCTGGGCGGGTCATGGCGAACCCGTCGTTCTCGGCGCCCTGCTCGGCGACGAAGTCAAGCACGACATCGGCGCCGCCGCCATCGGTGAGGTCCTTGACCGCGTCCACCTGCCCGCCGTCGGCGACCACCGTATGGTGCGCACCGAGCTGCTCGGCGAGGGCGAGCGCGTCGGGATTGCGGTCCACCACGACGATGTTGGTCGCGGTCAGCGCGCTGAGACATTGGATGCCGATGTGCCCCAGACCGCCGGCGCCGATCAGCGCGCAGGTGGTGCCCGGGTAGAGCAGCGGAATGGCCTTACGGACCGCGTGGTACGCCGTGATGCCGGCGTCTGCCAGCGCCGCAACGTCTTGCGGTTGGGTCGATGGATCGAGCTTGACGCAGGCCCGCGCAGAGGTCAGCAGGTACTCGGCCATCCCGCCGTCGCTGTCCAGACCAGGAAATGCGCTCTCGCTACAGTGCATGTCCTGTCCGGCCCGGCAGGCCCGGCACAGCCCGCACGTCGGGGTCGGGTGCAAGATGACCGTGTCGCCGACCGTAACGTTCGTCACGGCGGACCCGATCTCGTGCACCCAACCAGCGTTCTCGTGGCCGATCGTGTAAGGCAGCGCGACACCCATCGCCTCAGCCCACTGGCCTTCGATGATGTGCAGATCAGTACGGCAAACCCCCGCGCCGCCGATCTTGACCACCACGTCGAGTGGACCCTTGACGGTTGGCTCCGGCACCTCCTCGATGACGGGCTGCTGGTGGTATCCGTGGAGCCGGACGGCCTTCATTGAGTCTCCTCCTCCTCGAGCCCGACAGTTCCGTACCGTTGGCGCAAGAGGCCTCGGCAGACACCGGCGTTGGCCTCGACGCTGACTCGGGTCAGCCGGGCCCTCCGCAGATGCAGCGGGAGAGCTTGTGCGCCGACAGCTTCACCCGTGGTCGCGTCGACCAGGAGCGCAGAGTCGTCCCCGGAAGGCAGCCCCAGCTCGGCCCGGCGAGCCCGCAGCCGGTCGCGGTCGCCCGACGGCGGCACGTCGCCGAGTGTGAGCTCGGCAAGGTCATCGGTCGTCTTGCCCCCCGACAGCAGGGGGCGACAGACGCGGTCGGTCCCCGCCAGCACGGCTTTGCGCAGGAAGTCGGTCCTGAGCCCGTCCAGCTCGGCGGCCGCGAGGTCCCCGAAGGACCCCACGAACCCGGACTGAGCCGCTACCCCGCCGTTGATCGCGTCGGAGGCGAAATGGTCCTCCAGCACCACCTCGGTTCGGCGTACGCCGTCGACGCGGCTCACAGCATCGTAGGCGTCCGCCACCATCAGGAACGCGAAGTTAGGCGCACAGAAGTACGTCGGCAGCCGGAGCCGTACATCCGCGACCCCATCGTCCGACACGTTGCACGACGCCACGAAGCCCAATGAGGTCACTGGTTCGTCCAACTCGGGGTCGCGCACCGTGTCCAGCGCGGCCAGTAGCTGGGCGGCGTCAGTCACACCGGAGCCCCGGCGTCCTCGACCAGGATGGCGTCATCCTTGGCGGCCGGAGCACCATCGCCTTCGGTGAGCTGACATTCGGCCGGAACCTCGATGCCGTACAACTTGGCCGCGTTGAGACCAAGGATCTTCTTCTTCGTCGCGGTGTTGACGCGCGGGTAGTCGGAAAACTCGTCGCTGGGGTAGTCCCAGTCGACAAACCCCTCGACCTGCCACTTCGGCTCCCAGATGCTGTAGTCACTGCCGAAGGTCATCTTGTCCTCGCCCACCCAGAAGAGCAGCTCGCCCATCACCTTCGCGAAGAACTTGGGGCGCGCGTGCATCAAGCCGCCGATGACGACTGACAGGCCGGCGTACACATTGGGCTCCTGGGTTGCCATGAAGCAGAAGTCCTCGATACGCGGTAGGCCGACGTGTTCGACGATGAAGTTCAGCTCCGGGAAGTCCGTCGCCGCGTGGTCGACGTCGGAGACGTCGAACGCGTCCTTGTCCAGCGGCCAGATGGTCGGGCCCTTGTGGACATGGACATTCTTGATCCCGAGCTCCTGGCTCTTTTGCAAGTACCGGTAGGCCTCGGGGTCCTTGAGCGTCCAGCCGCGGGACCCGTCTCGCCACTCCGCGGTGTAGAGCTTGACACCCGTCGCTCCCCAGCGGGCCACGTTGGCCTCGAGCTCCTCGAGCCCCTTGTCTCCGTCACGAGGATCCCAGCGCGTGTTCACGACGAACTTGTCGGGATGCTTTTCGGCGAGGGCGCCGTTGCGCTCAGTGGTGTTGAAACCGTCGGTGTACCACTCTTTCAGGTACGTCGGCTGGAAGACCGCCACGTCGACGTGCCCGTCCTCGAACACATCCTTCATCAAGTCCTGCTCAGAGCACTTCTGGAAATGGTCGATCGGCCAATGCGTCTCTTCCGGACCTAGTGACTGATACGCGTGGAAGCACTCGATCCAGCCCTTGGCGTACTGCTCATGGCCCGCTACCCAGTTCTCCGGGCTCGCGTCCCAGTAGTGCATGTGGCTATCGACGACGAAGTACTTCGTACCATCCTTCTCGTACACGTGTCCTCCTCGTTGGGATCAGTTCTGGTGCCGGCGGGGGTCAGTCCGACTTCTGCAGGTCCTTCAGGTCGAAGTCGATGTAGTCAGCGGCATCCTCGGGATTCGCGAACATGATCGTCCTGTCGTCGAGATGGATCATCCGACCGTAGTGCGTCGACATGTTCTCCTCGAACTCGGCTGCGTCGAAGTAGCCCTCCTCCTCGCCCAGCGCCTCGGAGATCTCGTCGTACACCACCTCCATCTTGTTGCCCGCGTCCACCCGGATCATCGATGGCAGGTGCGTCACCTTCACACCCTCCGCCTCCGCCATCACCTCGGCCACGACGACGCCCACCTGGTTGTTCATCAGCGTGAAACCGCACTTGTTGGAAGCGGTGTTGTCGACTTGTACGAGCTCTCGCTTGTCTTGTACGAACTCTTTGTCGACTCGTAGGCGGTGGTCACTGGGTCAACTCCTTGGGCTGTTGCAGGTCCAGCTCGGACAGTAGACCGCTGAAGCGGCTCTTGGCACGGTCTAGACCGTCCTCGAAGCGCGGCGGCTTCGAGTCGGGCTGCGACCACAGCGGCTGAAGCTCGCGGGCGGCGGTGATGCAACGCGGAACCCAGACCGACAGCCACTGGTCAATGATTTGCTTGTTGTGGTCGGCGAACTCCTTGTCATTGATCAGCAGGTCGAACATTGCCTTGGTGTAGCGCAGGTCGCGGGTGGCGTAGTCGAGCTCGCCGGCGCCGACGACAGTTGGCGTGACGAAGTCACCATTGCCCGGCGATGCCTGCTGCACCAGGTTGCTGCGGAACAGCTCGCCTACGAGGGGCTCGAAGACGACGTTGGCGGCGAAGATCGCTTCAGCCCAGTCGTCGATACCGGTCAGCTGCTCGGCGACCCTTCGAACGCCTTGCCAGGCCGAGTCCTCGTTCCACGTCGCCACGTGTGCGGCGCCGTCAAAGTCCTCGATCTCCTCGCTCAAAGTGAGGTTGTACAGCGCGAGGTCCTGGGCGAACCGGAGCTTGTGCATGCTGTTGACCGAGATCGCGTTGTTGTGCATGTTCGTCGGGGCTCGGCGCTGGGCATTGGCGAACAGATACAGCCCCAGACCGTGCTCGACGTGCATCCAAGCGCCGACGTGGCGCTCGACGAAGGTGACCCAGTTCGGGTTCCACTGCTCGAAGGCCTTGGCCTGGCGAGCGGTCTCGATGTTCTGGTTGATCTGCCGCACAACGTTGGCGTTGTAGCGGTAGATGGTGAGCTCCCACTCCTCGTTCGGGTCACGGAACTCGTGCCAGCCGTGCGCCGGCCAGTCGTAACCTTTGCCTCCGGACCCGGGAAAGCGCTCCGGTTCTGGCCGGTCAACACCCCACGCCTTCATGGCGGTCCACTCCAGCGGATAGCCGCCGCGGCCGTCAGCGAACCCGTACAACCAGCCTTGGCTGAGGTAGTGCCTCGGATCGGGCTGCACCTCGACGGTGACGTCCTCGTAGTGCGACGCCTTTCGCTTCTTAGGCGTGAAGTAGTTGTGCGTTCGTGCGGTCGAGTCCGGGAACACCTTGGCGCCGGCCTCGGCGTCGGTGAAGGCCGGCTTCGGTACGCTGCGCTCCTGAGGGTCTGTCTCGGCCTGCTCCTCGATGGGCTTCGCGGCGTGCGTCTTCTCTTCGATGGCCTGCGCGTCGTCGGTGGGCTGCGCGACGTCCGTGGCCTGTACGTCATTGTCCTTGCCTGTGGCCTCTTCAGCAGTCATGTCAGGTCCGCTCGCTTTCGTTCGTCATGTGGGTTCCCCGGTGGTGGTGAACTTGTCGTAGTAGATGTTCTTGTCGGACGCCCCCAGTCCGCTGAGCATGTCGATGGCTGCCTCCACCATCGGCGGTGGTCCGCAGACGTATGAGTCGGCCTCCGCGAGGTCGGTCTCGTGCTGCTTCATGACGTCGGTGATCAGGCCGACCTCGCCGTCCCACGTGTCGTCGTCGGGCATCGAGAGCGCTGGGACGAACCGGAAGTTCGGCAGCGTTTCGAAGAGGGAGTGGAGCTCGTCCTCAAAGCACAGGTCGCGCTTGGTTCGAGCTCCGTAGTAGTACGTCACCTTGCGCGTGCTGCCACGCTCGGCCAGTGTCCTCAGCAGGCACAAGATCGGAGCCATCCCCGCACCGCCTCCAACGAAGACGATGTCGGACTCGCGATCCCGCAAGGTGAAGACGCCGAACGGCCCGACCAGGTCGAGCCGGTCGCCCACCTGGACCTTCGTGTTCAGGAAGTTCGAGAACAGACCGTCCGGATAGACCTTGATGACGAACTCGAGCCGTCCACCGTCCTTGCTCGTCGTGTTGGCCATCGAGAACGACCGGGTCTCCTCGGTGTTCGGGATCGCGATGTCGACGTACTGACCAGGCCAGTACTCGATGTCTTGAGGCTCCACCAGCTTCACGACGAGGTGCCGCATGTCGTGGGTGACCAACTCGTTGCTCACCACCTCCGCCACCGCCTCCTGGATGGGTTTCCCGGAGCGGATCATCTCCTCGTCGTAGTTGAGGAGCTCGATGGTCACGTCCTCGTAGACATGCGCCCGACAGAGGAGCGTGTAGCCCTCTTCCTTCTCGGAGTCGGGCAGGGCGAACGTCGAGTACTTGTCGAGCTCAGGGTCCTCGCCGTCGAGCACAAAGGACTTACAGGACGAGCACTGCCCTTCCTTGCAGCCGTGCATGAGCGTGATGCCTTGCTCGGCGGCGGCTCGGAGGATGTTCTGGTCCTCATCGACCTCGATCTCGATGCCGACCGGCTCGAAGCGCACGACATGCTTTACGGCCATGACTCCCTTTCCGCACTCGGCCATGGACGAACTGGCAAGGAGGTCTGACAGACATTCGCCGGGCCTCCTTGCCCGTCCTCTCTCCGCTGTGCTCAGGCGTCAGCTGGCGCCGGACGACCGGCGGGCCCGCCGCGGATGTAGTTCGCGTGGAAAGCCTTCTGCTCGTCGGGTGACATCTCGTTGAGCAGCACGTTCGGGCTCTGCAGCGGTGGGCAGCGACGGAGGTGGTCCAGGGTCCACATCTTCTTGGGATCCAGGTTCAGGTGCGGCTGTGCCACCAGGGTCTTGCCGTCGTCGCGGACGTAACCCATGTCAGAGACCACGTCGGCCCAGTTCCAGCCGTGATAGAGGGTCTCCCACTCGCGCTTGCCGATCAGCTGGCCCATGTTCGGGGTCTCGCGACCCTGGTAGGTCGGCCGGAAGGCCTCGACGTCGGTCCAGCGGCACGCCTCGTGGCAGTAGGTACACGTCTGACCGTCCACCTCTGCCATCACCATGTCCTCCCGGACCAGGCACGGCACCATGCAGGTCCAGCACCGGTTCGGGTACTGGTACTGCACGTCCTCGAACACGATCGGGTGGTGGCCGTTAGGCGTCGAGAGACGGCTGTAGTTCTCCCACCAGGCGCCGTACTTGTCATACCAGCCGGGATACTTGTACTCGAACCACTCAAAGTCCTTGTCCGTCATCGGGTCCATGCGCCAATAGTTGGCGAGCCACCCGGTGCAGAAGAACTGTGCGACCTCGTGGACGTAGCCCTTGTTCCAGATCTGGTTCCACGACTCCTCGATGAGGTCGTGCGGGATCACCAGTCCGTACTTCTCCAGGGGCACGAGGTAGCTGCGGTAGTAGTCGTCGTAGATCCACCGACGCCACATCTCTGCGTAGCTCTCCCGGTCTTTGCGGCGGTCCTTGGTGCCGTACTCGATGAACGTGCCGATGGCCGCGTCGACTACGCGGTGGTTGTTCCACCAGGCATAGCGCAGGTCGCGCTCGAGCAGCTGGTGGTTGCCTTCATCGGCGAGAGCCATCAGAAGCGTGGCGTACCCGTTGCTGATGTGGCGTGACTCGTCGGACTGCACCGAGTGGAAGACCGTCGGCAACAGGTAGTCGCCGTTCGCGGCCGCCTCGGCCGGCATCGCGACGAACAACACGTTGGTGAAAGCCGTCTCGGCCACGACCGTCAAGTAGACGCTTGCCGCGGTGATGGCGTCGCCGGTGATGAAGCCCTCGGCAAACTGCCGACCGATGGTGCCGCAGTAGTCGTTCTGGAAGTTGCGCAGACTGTTGTTGAAGCCTGCCGGGTCGATGTAGTTATTCATGTACAGGCGCTTGAGGTTCTGCTGGATCGTCGAGTGCCTCACCTCGTCGATCATCTGGATGGCCTGTCCGTTATGCAGCTCCGGGTTGGGAACCGTACGGAAGAGCAGGGGCATCGCTCGCGCCGCTGAGATCTCAGGCAGCGGGATGATGCTCAGGAACAGCTTCTGCCACTCCAGCCATCGCTCCTGTACTTGGCGGAACATGTTCCCGCGGATCGCTCCGTCGGCCGCGCCGTAGACGCGGTGGTCCTTCTCTTCCTCCATGGGGAAGTACGAGCGAAGAACCTGCTTGAGCGGGTCCCTCTTCTTCGCCTTCTGGAACGTGTAGTCAGTTCCGTACTGGGAGACCGGCTCATGGTAGAGAGGCTCCCACGCTAGTTCTTGAATCTTCTCGTGAGCCTTGGCAACGCTTTGGCGACTCATCACCACTCCCTTGATCGGCTAGTTACTTCAATCATCATCAAACCCTGGCCCGAGCCAAGCCCGGGTCTCACAATGAGACGCACGGTTTCCATCAGAAGCCTCACCCCTCCTCGAGGACGGCGGCCCGGATCTCCGCCAGGTGCGCCCAGACATTCCGCATGACCTCCCGATTGCCCTCCGGGGCGGGCTCGATTCCCAGCGCCAGCAACAGCTCCCGGGCGGGCTGAGCCGGGTCGCCGCTTTCTCCGAGTACCGGATGCAGGCCCTGATCGGCGAGGTGCGTGAAGACTAGGTTGACGACGCTCCACGGGTTGTAGGTCTCAGCTTCTGTCCCGCCCTCTGCGCTCATCGGGTCCCTCCAGATCCTCGGGCCGCGGACCGGCCACTGGGGCGCCGCAGGCGCACGAGATGATGCCGTCGGCGCGACAACATCGGTATATCCCCACCCTTGACCGAGCGGCGTCTCAATCTGAGACGGTCCCGCCGAATAGGGGCCCTATCGACCCGCGGCTCCCGGGCACCTATCGTGGGGGTTGTCGAGCTGCTTCGGCCACCGGCGCCGAGCCAATCTGGGCCAGCATCGTGCGGGCCACTGGGGGAGGCAGAAGCACAGCGGAGGTAGGTACTGGCTGTGACGCCTACATCACGAGGCAATGCTGCACGTCCTGACGGCGACGGCCTGGCGGCGAGCAGAGTGCGCTTCCTCACCGCTGAGGCGACCAAGCTGCGCGGCGTTCGAGGCCCCATCCTTGCCTCGTGGCAGCGGTCTCGTGACTTGAAGGTCGCGGCGGACAAGATCGAGATGTCCCATGTCGACGACCTCGACGTCGACACCCGGCTCACCACAAGCGCGGAGCCGGTGCTGCGTGCGCTGAGAGAGCAACTGGACGGTCAGCCGGTGAGCGTCATTCTCACCGACCCGGCCGGAGTGGTGCTCAGGCGGTTGACCGCAGACGCCGACCTAGAGCGGCACCTTGACAGCGTCCTGCTTGCCCCTGGCTTCAGCTATGCCGAGGAGTGCGTCGGTACGAATGGCATCGGCACCGCCCTGGAGATGGGTGGCCCGGCTCATGTGTTCGGGCACGAACACTACGCCGAGAACCTCGAGGATTTGGCCTGTGCCGGCGTGCCCATCCATCATCCGATCTCCGGGAGGACGGTCGGTGCGATAGACCTCACCTGCTGGCGCAAGGACGCCGGGTCCTTGTTGCTCACCTTGGCGAAGACCACCGCGGAGCAGATCCGTCAGGCACTGCTGGCCGATACGGGCGCGAGTCAGCTAGGTCTTTTCCAGGAGTATCTGCGGACCTGCCACCGGATGAGCGGAGCAGTATTCGCCTTGAACAGCGACGTGGTGATGCTGAACGACTACGCACGCACGGTGCTCGACCCTGCCGACCAGGCATCGCTGCTAGCGCAGGCGACCGAGGCGCTCGCGCACGGACATCGCGGGCCAATCGCCGTCCAGCTCCCCACCGGCATGACAGCCCACATGTACTGCCGACCGGTGCGCAACAGCCTTCAGCCACCCGGCGTCGTTGTGCACGTGAAGTTGGGGGAGCCCGAAAGCACGCAGATCGGTGGCCGAGATGTCGTCTCGCGGATGCTGCTGCCCGGGCTGGTGGGATCCGCCCCGCCCTGGCTACGCGCCTGTCATGAGGTGGAGACGGCCTTCCGGTCGGGTGAGTGGCTGGCGGTCGAGGGCGAGCCCGGGATCGGCAAGCTGGCGCTGTTGGCGGCGGTACAGCTGCGCCGCCAACCGGTCGGGCGGTTCCTCGTACTCGACGCCGAGGATGCCGGCGCTAACCCGCACTGGCTGACGGCGGTCCGACGTGCGCTCGAGGACACGGACAGCGTCGTGGTCCGGCACGTCGACAGGCTCGACGGCCGACGGTTACGGGCGCTCTCTTCCGCGCTTCAAGACGGGAATGGTGCGAACCATGACCGTCCGTTGTGGGTAGCCGTGACACTCGGGCACACGACCAAGAGCAAGGATCTCCTCCGCCTGTTGCAACTGTTCCCGACCACCGTTGAGGTGCCCCCGCTACGCCTGCGCCTAGAGGACCTGCAGCAACTGGTGCCGTTTTTCCTTGCCAGGCTCAGCCACGGCGGTCAGCTCGCCTGCTCGCCTGAGGCCATGCGGCTGCTGATGCGCTTGTCATGGCCCGGCAATGCGGAGCAGGTTCACCAGATGCTTCACCAGGTCGTCACGCACCGGCGTACCGGGTACATCCAGCCCGATGACCTCCCTCCTGAAGCTCGGGCGGTCAGTCGCCGGCGACTGAGCCCGCTTGAGAGCTTAGAGCGCGACGCCATCGTGCAGAGCCTGTTGGACGCAAACGGCAGCAAAGTGGAGGCAGCGCGTTCGCTGGAGATGTCCCGAGCGACGATCTACCGAAAGATCCACGAGTACGGAATTGTGCCTCCGATCACCTGAGTCTGTGGGGCGGACGGTGCGCTGGAGCTGAGAGCGTCAGCGAACCGTGGTCGAATGTCGTACCACCACGCCCTCATTCGGCGGTACGACGATCAGCTCCGGCGTGATCGGCTCACCCCTGCGTGCCATCCAGCCGGAGGGTCCTCACCGACCAGACCGTCCACAGC
>JACCVZ010000080.1 GCA_013697905.1 Nocardioidaceae bacterium | reverse complement strand
AACAATGTTCAACGAAATCAACGGTTTGCCTGTGCACCCGCTCGCCGTCCACGCCACCGTCCTGCTCATCCCGCTCGCCGGTCTGCTCGGCGTGATGTTCGCCATTCCTCGGACCCGGGCATGGTCGCGGCTGCCGCTGCTGGTGATCTCGCTCGGCGCGGTCGTGTCGACATACGTCTCGAAGCAGAGTGGGACGAAGTTCCAGGAGTCGAAGGGCCTTGGCCTCGGGGGCCCATCGGCGGAACTCGTGGACCGACACGCTGAGCTGGCCAACTTTCTCTTCATCATCGTGCTGGTCTTTGCCGCAGTAGCGGTCGTGACGTTCGTGCTGACGCGGGGCAACGCCCCTCGTGCCCTCGTATCGGGGCTGTCGCTGTTGCTCGTCATCGGGGCGGTCGCGCTGGCTGTCCAGACGTACCGGGTCGGCGAGATCGGAGCACGGGCGGTCTGGAACCCCGCTGGGAACCTCGACTACAGCAGCTCGTCCGGCGACTGATCACCCGAAGACACGTCAACGGTCAGAGGCGGCTCGGCTGTCGAGCAACCGACGGAACGACTCGACCCGCACGCGGTCCACCCGGCCTTGTGCCATCGCGTCGTCCAGGGCGCACTCGGGCTCGCTCGATCCGTGAGTGCAGCGTCGCGGACAGTCCACGGTCAGCGCGTCGAGGTCCTCGAACGCGCCGATCAGGTGCCGCGGGTGCACATGTGCGAGGCCGAAGGACCGGATGCCGGGTGTGTCGACCACCCAGCCGCCGAACGGAAGCTCCAGCGCCCACGCCGACGTGGAGGTATGACGACCGCGGCCGGTCACCACGTTGACGTCTCCGGTTGCCCGGAGGGCACCCGGGACCAGGGCGTTGACGAGCGTCGACTTGCCGACGCCCGAGTGACCGACGAAGACGCTGACCCGGCCCCGCAGCGCATCGCGCATCGGTTCGAGGTCACCGCCCCGGGGAGCCACGACCGACGTCACACCCAGCGGCCGGTAGGTCGCCAGCAGCTCATCGGGGTCGGCCAGGTCGACCTTGGTGAGGCAGAGAAGCGGGTCGAGCCCCTCGTCGTACGCCGCGACCAGGGCCCGGTCGATAAGTCGTGGCCGGGGCTCCGGATTGGCCACCGAGGTGACGATCACCAGCTGTTCGGCGTTCGCGACGATGATTCGCTCGACCGGGTCGTCGTCGTCGGCGGTCCGGCGCAGTGCCGTCGTGCGTTCGGTCACCTCGACTATGCGGGCCAACGAGCCCTCCGCCCCCCTGACGTCCCCGACGACGCGGACCCGGTCGCCGACCACGACGGCCTTGCGACCGAGGGCTCGCGCCGTCATTGCGGTGACTGTCCGTTCGCCGTCGTCGCCGCGGACACGCAGCGTGTAGCGGCCCCGATCGATCGTCATCACAAACCCCTCGACCGCGTCGACGTGGCTCGGCCGGTCCTTGGTGCGCGGACGGGTTCGGCGCCTCGGTCGCTGAAACCGCTGGTCGTCCTCGATGTCGTGGCTCGGGCTCATCGAAACATTGCCGCCCAGGCGCCAGCGAAGTCCGGCAACGTCTTGGCGGTCGTGGCGACGTCATCGACGAGCAGGTCAGGTACTCGAAGGCCGAGCACCGCGGCGGCGTGCGCCATCCGGTGGTCGTCATAGGTGTGGAAGAGCCCGCCGGCCAACGGGCGGGGCTCGATCGACAACCCGTCCTCGGTCTCGCGGACGCCGGCACCGAGGGCGCGCAGCTCGGTCGCGAGCGCGGCGAGCCGGTCAGTCTCGTGACCGCGCAGGTGCGCGATACCGCGCAGGTACGACGGGGAGTCCGCGAGCGCCGCGACGGCCGCGATCACCGGTGTCAGCTCGCCGACGTCGTGCAGGTCGAGGTCGACGCCGCGCACCGTGCCGGTCCCGGTCACGGTGAGGCCGGAATCGCCGAGCTCAAGCTCAGCGCCCATCAGCGCGAAGACGCTACGGAGTGCGTCCCCCGCCTGGGTCGTCGACTGCGGCCAGCGCGGCACGGTCACCGACCCGCCTGTGACGACCGCCGCGGCCAGAAAAGGTGCGGCGTTGCTGAGATCCGGTTCGATCTCCTGGTCGAGGGCCGCGATCGGTCCGGGGCTGACCCTCCAACGGTGCGGTTCGTCGGTGTCGACCTGGACGCCGCGGCCGCGCAGCAGCGCGACCGTCATGTCGATGTGCGGTTGCGAGGGGACGGGCTTGCCGTCGTGGCGCACGTCGACGCCAGCCTCGTAGCGGGCACCCGCAAGCAGCAGGGCCGACACGAACTGGCTCGACGACGACGCATCGATGGTCACCACGCCGCCCGGCACCGACCCACGGCCCTCGAGACGGAACGGCAGCGCCTGCGCCCTCTCGTCGAGGTCGACTCCGAGACTGCGCAACGCCGTCAAGATGGCACCGAGCGGGCGTTCGCGTGCCCGGGGGTCACCGTCGAAGTCGACGCTGCCCTGTGCCAGCGCGGCGACCGGGGGCACGAACCGCATCACGGTCCCAGCCAGACCGCAGTTCACCGATGCCGGGCCACGCAGCGGTCGTGGCGTCACCACCACTGTGTCGTCATCACCGTGCTGGATGCCCGTGCCGAGACCGGCGAGCGCCGCCATCATCAACCGGGTGTCGCGTGCCAGCAGCGGGCGATGGATCGTCGACGGAGCGTCAGCGATGGCGGCGAGCAGCATCGACCTGTTGGTCAGCGACTTCGACCCGGGTATCGGCACCGTGGCGCTTACGGGCCCGTCGGCGTACGGCGCTGCCCAGGCGGTGGTCGTTCGGCTCGTCACGGCTCAGCAGCCTACCGGCGGCTGGCGTCCGACTCTGGTCGAGCGTTGCCGGCCGGTGGGTGTCAGCGGGGGTCGAGCTTGGCGACGCTGTCGCGGGCCAACCTCGCCTGCCGGCGCGCGCGCCAGGCGATACTCGGTTTGCCGGCGGTGTCTACGCTCGCCAGCAGCAGTCCGCCCATCATCGACAGATTCTTGAAGAAGTGGACCTTTTGGTTGGCCTTCTGCTGGGTGTCCGTCTCCTCCCAGAAGCGGTGACCACCGAACGTCGTCGGCACCAGCGTGGCGGCGAGCGCGAGCGCGGCCAGCCGAGGTGACCGGCCGGTCGCCAGCATCAAGCCGCCGACGACATGCACGGCTCCGTTGAGCTGCACCATCTGCTTGGAGTCGAGCGATATCGGCAGCGACGAGGTCGCCGAGTTCACCGCGGGCTCCAGCTTGTCGGTCACCGGCTTGGCTCGCTCGGCCAAGTAGTCGGCGTTCCTGAGGGAGTTGACCCCGCCGGTGACGAACATCGAGGCAAGCATCGGGCGGGCGACCAGTCTGACTAGGGGCATGCCCCCATTCTTACCTCATGGCGCGATCCGGTGCAGGTCTCGGGGGAAGAGCGTGACCTGTCGGATGTTCTCCACCTCGAGCAGCCGTCCGGTCCAGCGTTCGAGCCCGATCGCGAAACCGCCGTGCGGTGGGATGCCGTGCTTGAACGCGTCGACATACCCCGCGTAGGGCTCGAGTGGATACCCGCGCCGACGCAGCGTCTGCACGTAGTCGTCGTATCGGTGCAGCCGTTGTGCGCCACTGACGAGCTCGATGCCTCGGAAGATCAGGTCGAAAGACCTCGACCAGTGCGGGTCGGCTGGGTCGGGATGGGTGTAGAACGCGCGGTGCGCGGTCGGGTAGCCCTCGACGACGACGAAGTCGCTGCGGTGCTCCTCGATCGCCCAGGCACCGATCGCGCGCTCGTGAGCCG
Source organism: Nocardioidaceae bacterium (assembly GCA_013697905.1). Classification (GTDB taxonomy): domain Bacteria; phylum Actinomycetota; class Actinomycetes; order Propionibacteriales; family Nocardioidaceae; genus JACDHG01. The sequence continues at coordinate 1,600 of JACCVZ010000080.1, read as the reverse complement.
GGGAGAGGTCGGGCTCGTCAGCCGGGGCACGCGCGATCTCGAGCGCATCGCGAAAGTGCACAATGGGGAACTCGTCCGGAACCACCGGGACCCTGACGTCGAGCAGCTCGACCGCGGACGTGGCGCGGGCCCGGATGCTGGCGACCATGCCGGCGATGACGTCGCGGAGCACGCCGATGACCTCGTAATGATCGCAGATGAAGCCGAGCTCGACGTCAAGGCTGACGTACTCCGCGAGGTGGCGCACGGTGTCGTGCGGCTCGGCCCGAAACACCGGCCCCACCTCGTACACGCGCTCGAAGACACCGACGAGCACCTGCTTGTAGAACTGCGGCGACTGCGCGAGATACGCGGGCCGGCCGAAGTAGTCGACGGTGAAGACGTTGGCGCCGGACTCCGTTGCTGACTCGACCAGCTTCGGCGAGTGCACCTCGGTGAAGCCGTCGTGGTCGAGCGTGTGGCGGAACCCGTGGAGAGACGCAGCTGCCAGCCGCCAGCTAGCCTGCTGACGCGGGTGCCGCCAGGTCACCTGCGCGTGGTCGAGCATGGTCGGCAACCCGGCGGTGATCTTCGGCCGCCACAGCTCGATCGGCGGGGTGTCGGACGGCGCACCCAGCGCGACGATCGTCGGCTCGACCACCTCGATGCCGCCGGGTGCCTGCGCGTTGACGCTGGCGAGTCCGACGACGTCGATGGTCGTCTCCTCCGGTAGCTCTTCGATCTGCGCGAGCGTGACCTCGTCCTTCACGACGACCTGGGCGGTCCCGGAGCGGTCACGCAGGACGAGGAACGTCAAGCCGGAGAGGCGGCGGCGCCGGTGGACCCACCCGCTGAGCCGGAGTGGCTGGCCAGGACGGTCGGCGTACGACGCAACGTCGGACGCAAGCGTGCGCGGCAGCCTCTGAATGCCAGCGGCGGACGTCGGGGATTCAGGCAGCGATGTCATGGTCACCTCCAGGAGTACGGAGCCCTGGAGGCGTGGGCGACGGGCAAGCTCGCGGTGCCACCACACCTTCGCCGGCGCGCGTCACCGGCCTTGAGACGATCCAGCTCAGAAGTGTCTTCGCCGCCGGTCGCAACTCCGCCATCTCAGCAGACTGGCGGCTCTCTGTGCTTGCAGAACCCACGACTACTTTTCTTCGTCGTCACTGTTGCACCCCACTGTAATGGCTCGCCGGCTGCGAGCGGGACGGCGGTCGTCGGCTGTGACAGGCTGGCCCCATGTGTGGCCGCTACGCGTCGAGTCGCAAGCCGGAGGACCTCGTCGAGGAGTTCGAGATCGAGCGCGTCGACGGGCCTGCTCCACTCGAGGACGACTTCAACGTGGCGCCCACCAAGGACGTCTACGCGGTCTTCGACCGTGTCTCCAAGCGCGAGGCCGAGGAGCGACCCGTACGCCGGCTGGCTGCAGTGCGCTGGGGGCTGGTGCCGTCCTGGGCGAACGACGCCGGGATCGGATCGCGCCTGATCAATGCGCGGGTCGAGACGCTGGCCGAGAAGCCGGCGTTCAAGAAGGCGTTCGCCAAGCGACGGTGCCTGCTCCCCGCGGATGGCTACTACGAGTGGTATCCCACCCAGCAGAAGACGGCGAAGGGCAAAC
>JACCVZ010000203.1 GCA_013697905.1 Nocardioidaceae bacterium | reverse complement strand
GCTGTGGTCAACGCGCCCGCGTCAGCCCTGCTCGTGGCGCTGGCACTGGGCATCGTCTACGTCGTGTGGGGCTCGACGTACCTGGCGATCCGGATCATGGTGGAGGACCTGCCTCCGCTCTCGTCGGCTTCCTGGCGGTTCGGGGTGGCAGGTGTGCTGCTGGCAACGGTCCTGGCCGTGCGAAGCGGACCCCGGCGGCTGCGAGTGACGCGGAGCGAGCTCGCCGGGTGCGCGCTGCTCGGTTTGCTGCTGCCCGCCCTCGGCAACGGACTCGTGTCCGTGGGTGAGCACCAGGGCGCGCCGTCAGGCATTGCGGCGCTCCTGATTGCCGCGGTCCCCCTCTGGGTGATCGTCTACCGCAGCGTGACCGGAGACCGCCCCCGCGGGCGCACCATCGCAGGAGTGCTGCTCGGCTTCGCCGGCCTGGTCGGACTGGTGACCGCGACCGGACTCGGCGGCGACGTCCGGTGGGCAGCCTGCCTCATCATCGTGGTGGCCTCGATCTGCTGGTCGTTCGGCTCCTGGTCGGCCAGTCGGCTGCGGCTGCCGAAGGATCCCTTCGTCACCACGGTCTACGAGATGCTCGCCGGCTCGCTCAGCCTGTTCGTGATGGCGCTGATCGCCCATGAGGACGTCGTCCCCCGGGCGGCCCCGGCCGACTCCTGGATGGCTTGGGGTTACCTCGTCGTGGTCGGCTCGATGGTCGCCTACACGGCGTACGTCTGGGTGCTCCAGGCTGCCCCGATCTCGCTGGTCGCGACCTATGCCTATGTCAACCCCGTCGTCGCGGTCTTCCTTGGCTGGTTCGTTCTCGAGGAACCCGTCACCGCCAGCATTCTCTTGACTGGCACGGTCGTCGTGGCCGCGGTCGCGATCGTGGTCTCGGCCGAGCGGCGCGGATCCGACCCGAGGCCCGCCGGGCAGCCGCCACGCGTGGCCGCGTCTCGGTCCGGGCCGGTGGAGACCCCCTGATCGCCTAGGCATGATGTCCGGGACTCGGACGTCCGGGGGGATTGCGGCCCGGTCCTGACCAGCTAGTCAACCGACGAGCGCGTCCAGGGCGAGGTCGACGTCGGCCACGGTCGAGTACAAGTGAAACGACACCCGAAGGCTGCCGGCCCGAGACGCGGCCCGTACGCCGGCTGCCTCGAGCTTGGGTCCGGCGTCGGCGACCTGGGCGGACACGATCGCACTGTTTGACGGTTCAAGGCCGAGTCCGGCGCGGAACCGGTTCGCCAGGCCGACGTTATGCTCGCGGACCTGCTCCACGCCCACCTGCTCGAGCAGTTCGACGGCGGGAGCGGTTCCGACCCAGACCGGCCAGGCCGGTGACGTGTCGAACCGCCGGGCGTCGCCGGCGAGGGTCATCGAGGGGCCGTAGTACGACGCGTGCACGTCCTCCCCGGCGTACCAGCCTGCGGCCTGCGGCACCAAGGTGTCGCCGAGTGCCGGGCTGACGACGCAGAAGCACGAACCCCGCGGGGAGCACAGCCACTTGTAGCCGCCACACACGAGCAGGTCGACCTGGCTGGCATCGACCGGCAGCCACCCGACGGCCTGGGTGGCGTCGACCGCCAGCAGCGCACCCACGTCGTGCGCACGCTTGGCCAGCGAGGTCAGGTCGGTCACGGTGCCGTCCGAGGACTGCACCGCACTGACTGCGACGAGGCGCACCCCGGGCACGACCCGTTCGGCCAAGGTCTCGAGCGGCACCGTCTCGACCTCCAGACCGCGAGCGTGCTGCTGCACCAGGTAGGGGAACAAGTTGGACGTGAACTCGCCCGCCGGCACCAGCACACGCGTGCCAGCCGACAGTGACGACGCGAGCAGCCCCACGAAGGGCGACACCACGGAGCCAGTCGCCACCTGCTCGACCGGTACGCCAACCAGCCGGGCGAAGCTCGCTCGAGCCCGGTCGGTCGACGTGTCCCAGGCCTCCCACGAGGTCCGACCGTGCCGCCAATCGCGGAGCATCGCCTGCATCTCGTCCCACGCCGCACGCGGCGGCAGACCATAGCTGGCCGTGTTGAGCCAGCCCGGCTCCGGTTCGAACTGAGCTTGCGCCTCGGTCAGGGTCAGTGTCGGCATGCGGCTCAGGCTAGCCAGGGCCGAATGCCTAGGCTCACGACCCGGTCCACCGCCGGCGACGGTCGGGCACGAGACCGGGCCTCACCGATTCGTCCTGCCCTGCGCGGACAGCCGCAGCCGAGCTCGCTCGGACATACCCGGGACCCACCGATTCGTCCTGCCCAGAGCCGACAACCGCAGCGAAGCCCAACCGGACGAATCGGGGAGTTGGCGGCGTCAGGCAAGCGAGGCGACCCAGGCGTCGTGCAGGTCGGAGAAGCGCCCGTCGCCGGCCGAGACGAGGTCGGCGGGTGACCCGTCTTCGACGATCAGACCGTGCTCCATGACGAGGATCCGGTCGGCGATCTCCACCGTGGACAGGCGGTGGGCGATGATGATCGCGGTCCGGTCGGTGAGAATCGTGCGCAGGGCTCGCTGCACCAGCCGCTCGGAGGGCACGTCCAGGCTCGAGGTCGCCTCGTCGAGGATCAGCACGGCGGGGTCGGCGAGGAACGCCCGCGCGAACGCGACCAGCTGCCGTTGACCCGCCGACAACCGCCCGCCGCGGTTGGCGACATCGGTCTCGTAGCCCTCGGGGAGCGCGACGATGAAGTCGTGGGCGCCGATGGCCTTGGCCGCCCCGACCACCTGCTCCACGGTCGCGTCGGGCTTGCCGAAGCGGATGTTGTCGGCCACGGTCCCGTTGAAGAGGAAGTTCTCCTGGGTGACCATGACGACAGCTGTGCGGAGGTCCTGCTCGGAGATCTCGCGCAGATCGATACCGTCCAGCGTGATCCTTCCGTCGGTCGGGTCGTAGAAGCGAGCGACCAGCTTGGCGAGAGTCGTCTTGCCTGCGCCAGTGGTTCCGACCAACGCCAGGGTCATCCCGGCCGGCACCTCGAGCTCGAGGTCGGGCAGCACCACCCGGTCCTCGACATACGAGAACGAAACGTGGTCGAGGTGCAGCGCACCGTGCGCCTCCGGCAGAGCGATCGGTGTCTGCGGCTCCGGAACCGACGGGTCTTCCTCCAGCACGCCGGAGAGCTTCTCCAACGCGGCCGACGCTGACTGGAACGTGTTGTAGAACTGCGAGATCTCCTGCATCGGGTCGAAGAACTGCCGCAGATAGAGCAGGAATGCGGCCAGTACGCCGACCGTCACCTCGTTGTTGAACGCGAGATGTGCACCGTAGATCAGCACCACACCGATGGTGATGTTGCCGATCAGCTTGATACCGGGCATGAAGAGCCCGACCAGCCGGAACGCCCGCTCGTTGGCGCGGCGGTAGTCGTCGTCGACGGACTCGAAGATGTCCTGGTTGCGCCGCTCGCGGCGAAACGCCTGCACCGCGCGCATACCGGTCATCGTCTCGACGAAGTGCACGATCACCACCGCCACCGTCTCGCGGGTACGCCGGTACGCCTTGGCCGACTCGGTACGGAACCAACGCGTCAGCAGGTAGAGCAAGGGGAAGCACAGCAGGGCCACAAGTCCGAGCTTGAGGTCGAGCACCAGCAACAGGACCGCTGTCCCGAACATCGTCAGCACCGCCGTGATGAGCCCGTCGAACCCCGTCTCGAGCAGCTCGTAGATCGCGTCGACGTCCGATGTCTGCCGCGAGATGACCCGACCCGACGTGTAGCCGTCATGAAAGGCCGGTGACAGCTTCTGGAAGTGCGAGAACACTCGCCGACGAAGCGACAGCAAGACGCCTTGACCGATGCGGCCGGCGAGCATGAGGAAGAACTGACGGGTGACGGCCTGCACGAGCACCGCCACCAGCAAGATGGCCACGATGGTCATCAGCGTCTTGCTGCCGTCTCCCGCCAGGATCGGCGGAATCCCGTTGTCGATGCCCTCCTTGACCAGGTAGGGCACCGACAGCCGGGCAGCGTTCTCGATCAGCACCGCCACCATCAGCCAGATGAGGATTGTCTTGTGCGGCCGCAGCAGGTCGCCCAGGAGCCGACGCGAACGCTCCTTGAGCACGAGCGAGACCTTGTCGGGCATCTCGTCGTCGCGGTTCTCGGCGGCGACGCCACGCCAGTCGTTCGTCGTCGTCATCGCAGTGCCCCCCGCCCCTCGGCCGCGAGACTCTCTTCGTCAGCGTCTCCGGCAAGCAGGTCGCGGTACGTCGCAACAGTGGCGAGCAGCTCGTGATGGTCACCCACGTGGGTGATGGTGCCGTCCTGGAGCAGCGCCACCTTATCTGCGAGCAGCACAGTGGAGGCGCGATGCGCGACCACGATGCCGGTCGCGTCTGCGAGCACCCGGCGCAAGGCGGTCTCCACCAGCGCCTCGGTGTGGACGTCGAGGGCTGACAAGGTGTCGTCGAGAACCAGGATGCGTGGCCTCGCCAGCACCGCGCGAGCAAGCGCGAGCCGCTGGCGCTGCCCGCCGGACAGCGACATCCCCTGCTCGCCGATCCGGGTGTCGAGCCCCCAGGGCAGCTCGTGGACGAACCCTGCCTGGGCGGTCTCGATCGCAGCGGCGATGTCGCTGTCGCTGGCGTCGGGGCGGCCGAAGGTGATGTTCTCCCGCGCACTCATGGAGAACAACGTCGGCTCCTCGAACGCCGTCGCCACGACCGTACGCAGCGACGGCAAAGTGAGCTCGCGGACGTCGACGTCGTCGATGGTCACGCGCCCGGCTGTCACGTCGTAGAGCCGTGGAACCAACGACGTGAGCACGGTCTTGCCCGAACCGGTGGCGCCGACGATCGCGATCGTCTCACCAGGAGCCACATCCAGGTTGACGTCGCGCAGGACGAGGCAGTCGGAGTCGGGAAAATGGAAGTCCACATGCTCGAACATCAGATGCCCCCGGGGTCGTTCGAGCTCCCGGTCGCCACCTTGAACCGTCGACTCGGTGTCGAAGATGTCGAGCACGCGGTCTGACGCGGTCATCGCCTCCTGCGCCATCGCAAGGATGAAGCCGAGGGCCTCGATCGGCCAGATCAGCTGCAGCATCAAGATGATGAAGGCGACCAAGGTGCCGGGTGAAATGTCCTCGCGCCCCACGGCCAGGGCACCCAGCAGCAGCACGATGACGAGGCTGATGTTCGGGATTACCTCGAGGAACGTCCAGAAGCGACTCGACAGGCGGACCTTCTCGAGCGAGGTGTCGTAAAGCGTCTTGGTGTGACGGCCGAACTTCTCCTCCATGTGGGGCCGACGGCCGAACGACTTGATGGAGCGGAAGCCGACCGCGGCCTCCTCCACCGCCGTGGCCACGTCGCCCTGCTGGTCCTGCACCTGTCGTGACACCACGACGTACTTCTGCTCGAACCGTCTGCTCAGCAAGATGATCGGGATGGCGGACACCGCGACGACTAACCCGAGCGGCCAGTACATCTTCAGCAGCAGAGCCGTCACGACCGTCAGCTGGATGATGTTGATGACGAGGAAGAGCATGCCAAAGCCCATGAAGCGCCGCAGGGCGCTGAGGTCCACGGTGATGCGCGACAGCAGCTGTCCGCTCTGCCAATGACCGTGAAACGCCATCGGCAGGTCTTGCATATGTCGGTAGAGGTCGTCGCGGACGGCCGTCTCGAAGCCGAGCACGGCTCGCGCTTGCACCCACCGCCGGATCAAGATCAACGCCGCCTCGACGACGCCGAGCGCGAGGGCGAGCAGACCCAGCGGGAGAATGGGCCCGGCTTCCTTGTCGGCGATCGGCCCGTCGATCATCGCCTTGGTCACGAGCGGGATGGAGATGCTGACGAACACGCCGGTCACCGCTGTCGTCGCCATGATCACGAGTGAGCTGCCGTAGGGGCGCATGTACGACCGCAGCCGCCACAGCGAACGAACACCGCCCTGGCGGGGCGGTGTTGCGGAGGCTGTTCCGGCGGTCTGCGCGCTCATCAGGTGAGGCCCCCCTTGCGGCTCGTGCTTCGCGACCCGGGGTTAGCGGGCGAGCGAGGTGGTGGGTATCCAGGGTCGTCGGACCGTGTAAGCACCATTCTAAAGCATGCCTCTAACGGGCCGCGAACCGATCAATGTCTGAGTCCGGCTTACCAGGTACGCCGATCAGCGCTGTTGCGCCCGCCACTGGCCGGCCACCTCGAGCAGGCGGTCGTTTGCCGGCGGCTCCCCGATCGTCACCCGGGCACCTTCGCCTGGGAACGGACGCACGCTGAGACCAGCACGGTCGCAACCGGCGGCGAAGTCGACGGTGGCGTCGCCGAGCTCGAACCACACGAAGTTCCCTTCCGCGCCGGGGATCGGCCAGCCCTGCTCGGTCAGCGAGGCCCAGACGCGATCCCGCTCCGCGACGAGCTCCTTGACCCGTTGCAGCAGCTCCACCTCGGCGTCCAACGAGGCGATGGCGGCTTCCTGGGCGACCTCTGAGACACCGAACGGCAGGGCACACTTGCGGATCGCCTCCGTCACGGCGGCCGGCCCGACTGCGTACCCGACGCGAAGGCCGGCGAGGCCGTAGGCCTTCGAGAAGGTGCGGAGGACGACGACGTTGGCGCGTCCACGGACGAGCTCGAGGCCGTCGACGGTGTCGGGGTCGGTGACGAACTCGCGGTATGCCTCGTCGAGCACCACGAGCACATCTGTCGGGACGGAGTCGACGAACTCGACGAGCTCGGCCCGCCGGACCGCCGGACCGGTCGGATTGTTGGGTGTGCAGACGACGACGACCTTCGTCTTGTCGGTGACTGCAGCGAGCATCGCCGGAAGGTCGTGCCGGGCATCGCCGTCGAGCGGCACCTGCACGCTCCTCGCCCCGGTGATGCCTACGGCGATGGGATAAGCCTCGAAGGACCGCCATGCGTAGACGACCTCGTCGCCCTCGGAACACATCGCCTGGAGCAGGTGGTAGAGGACGGCGACCGAGCCGGTTCCGGACGCGAGCTCGTTGATCGACACCCCCAGACGCTTCGCCAGGGCGGTGTGGAGCGCACTCACCCCCATGTCGGGGTAGCGGTTCATCTGGCCCGCAGCCGCCACGGCCCTCACCAGCACCCCCGGCAGCGGGGGGTAGGGGTTCTCGTTGCTGGACAGCTTGTAAGACCGGCCCTCTCCCGCGGCCGGAGGCTTGCCGGCCTTGTACGCCGGGACCGAGTCGAGCGCATCTCGAAACCGCGGTGTCGTCACCCGACAAGCCTATCGACGGGTCTGTCGAATGCGTAAGGTCGGTCACGTGCAAACCGTGAGGACACCCCTGACTGGCTACGGCCTGGTCAGCGTGGGAGCGGCCTTCTTCGTCCTCAACGCAGGCGTGTCCCGCGTCATCCAGGCCGCCGGCATCGACTCGATGACGCTGACAACGGTGCGCTGCACCGGCACCGCCCTGGCGCTGCTGCTGGTCACCGCCCTCCGTGGGCTCCGGCTCCGGCTGCCGCGGGACTGGCGCGAGCTCGGTCTCGTCCTCGGGTTCGGCATCAGCGGGGTCGCCCTCGTCCAGTGGTTCTACTTCGTCGCCATCGACCGTCTCCCGGTGGGCATCGCGCTGCTGCTCGAGTTCACGGCACCGGTGCTCGTCGCTTTGTTCGCACGGATGGTCTACCACGAGCGGGTACGTCGACGCCTGTGGCTCGGCCTCGGCCTGTCACTCGGGGGCCTCGGGCTGGTCGCGCAGGTGTGGGACGGCCTGACTCTGGACGCGATCGGCGTGGTCGCAGGCTTGGCCGCTGCCGTGTCGCTCGCGGCGTACTTCCTGCTCGGCGAGCGAAGCGTCAGCGAGCAGCCGCCGATCCTGGTGCTCACCGAGGCATTCATCGTCGCTGCGGTCTTCTGGAACCTGATGCAGCCCGTCACGGGACTCTTTGACTCAGACCTGACCGCGTTGCGATCACTCGGAGGAACACTCGCGGGCTACCGGTTCCCGTTGTGGTCACTGCTGGGGTGGATGATCCTACTGGGCACGGTGGTGCCCTTCCTGGCTGAGTTGAGCGCGCTGCGCCACCTCACCGCGACCGAGGTGACGCTGGTCGGCATGGTCGAACCGGTCGGTGCAACCGTGCTCGGCTGGCTCTGGTTCCGCGAGGATCTGGTAGCGGCGCAGCTGGTCGGCGTCGCCCTCGTCCTGCTCGGCATCGCGCTGGCTCAGACGGCGCGCACCCGGGCGCGAGTCACGTCGTCTCCGCCCCTGACGACGTAGGTCGCGGTCGCCGCCCCCTACCGGTGGACGGACAGGGAGACAAAGCCCCCGACGCCAACCCCTAGGGTGTTCGCTGATGTACGACGATCTTCAGCTCGGGCACTCGTCGACCGTGGACCGTGCGGTGGACGCCCTCAGGCGCGCCGTCTTCACCGGCCACGGCGAGGGCACCGGATGAGGGGTTGGCTCGTCACGATTGTGACCAACGCGCTCGCTGTGGGCGCGGCCGCCTGGATGTTCGACGACATCGCCGTCTCCGGCTCCTCCAACGGAGCCCGCATCCTGACCCTCATCTTCGTCGGGTTGCTGTTCGGCATCGTCACCGTGCTCGTGCGGCCGGTCGTCGCGTTCCTTGCTTTCCCGCTATATCTGCTGACGTTGGGCTTGATGTACTTCGTCGTCAACGCGCTGATGCTGATGCTGACGAGCTGGGTGGCCGGCATCCTCGATGTCGGTTTCCACGTCGACGGCTTCTGGACGGCGGTCGGAGGAGCGCTGGTCATCTCGCTTGTGAGCTGGCTCGTCGGTCTCGCCTTGCCCATAGATCGCGACCGCCGATGACGCTTCCCCCGGCGCTGGCAGCGAACGGTAAGCAAGACACGACTTACGCCATCGCCATGGTGTGCTTGGGCAACATCTGCCGCTCACCGATCGCCGAAGTCGTGCTGTCGGCCAAACTCGCCGACGCCGGGCTGCGCGTCATCTCCGTGGACAGCGCCGGCACCGGAGGTTGGCACGTCGGCGAGCCGATCGATCCGCGGGCTGCCAGCATGCTCGACGCGCACGGCTACGACCCGAGGCGGCACCGAGCGCGCCAGTTCTCCCCCTCCTGGTTCGACGCCCACGACCTGGTCCTCGCCATGGACCGCACCAACCTCAGCGAGCTCGAGCGCATCAGCCGCGATGCCGACGACCTCCACAAGATCTCGATGTTCCGCTCCTTCGACCCCGCCGCCACAGGCTCCCTCGACGTCCCCGACCCCTGGTACGGCGGGCGTGCCGACTTCGAGCACGTCCTCACCATCGTCGAACGCACCACCGGGGCGCTCGTGGACGAGTTCCGCACGCTGATCTGACCGGCGCCTGGCCGCCACAGACGTGACCGGGGCCGGAGGCAGCCGCGGGCTAGAGTGCGAAACATGGCCCGCATGCGCACGATCGCGGAGCGAGCCCAGGTGCTTCTGGGCACGGCGGTCGTGGCCACCACACCGATCGCCGGGGGCGACGTGTCGAACGCGACCCGACTGCGGCTGAGCGACGGCAGCAACGCCCTGATCAAGACGCGGCCGCATGCGCCGCCGGGGTTGTTCGAAGCGGAGGCGTGGGGTCTGCGGTGGCTGCGGGTGCCCGGAGGTGTCGCCGTCCCGGACGTCCTCGGTGTCAGCGAAGACTGCATCATCGTCTCGTGGGTTGAGCCGGGCCGGCCGACGGTGGACGCAGCAGAAGACTTCGCCCAGGCGATGGCGCGGACGCATGCCAGCGACCCCGGGGGATTCGGGGCGGCACGGAATGGCTATATCGCGACGCTGCCGCTGCCTAACAAACCGGAGTCGACGTGGGCCGCCTTCTACGTCAACCGGCGACTGCTTCCCTACCTGAGGCTCGCTCGGGACCGGCACGCCCTCAGCGACCTCGCGGCACGAGACATCGAGACCGTGATGCATCGGATCGAGGAGTTCTGCGATCCCGCCCCACCACCGGCCCGCATCCACGGCGACCTGTGGTCCGGCAACTTGGTGTGGGCCGCTGGCGGACCCGCGCACGTCATCGACCCTGCCGCGCACGGCGGTCATCCAGAGACCGACCTGGCCATGCTGAGCCTGTTCGGGGCACCGCACCTCTCGAGGCTCCTGGACGCCTACGAGGAGGCTGCCTCGCTGTCTTCCGACTGGCGGCACCGCATACCACTGCACCAGCTTCACCCGTTGCTCGTGCACGCCGCGATCTTCGGGGGCACGTACGGCGGCCGCGCCGGCTCAGCCGCGCGGGAGCTGCTCGAGGGTCCGCTCGACCCCTGATCCAGCCAACTCTCAGCCATGTCTCAGTCGTCCGTGGCAATCTGGTGATATGCGCATCCTTGTCGTGGACGACGATCGCGCCGTGCGTGACTCGCTACGGCGCTCGCTTGAGTTCAACGGTTACGAGGTCGCCCTGGCCAACGACGGGGTCGAAGCGCTGGCCAGGATCAACGGTCTCTCGCCCGACGCTCTGATCGTCGACGTGATGATGCCGCGCCTCGACGGCATCGAGACCACCAAGGCCCTGCGGGCCGCGGGCAACGACCTTCCCATCCTCGTCCTCACCGCCCGTGACCTGGTCAACGATCGGGTCGACGGGCTCGATGCCGGCGCCGACGACTACCTCGCGAAGCCGTTCGCCCTGGAGGAGCTGCTGGCCCGCGTCCGCGCCATGCTGCGCCGCCGGTCACTGGGCACGGACGGCGAGACCGACGACGGTCCGCTCACCTTCGCCGACCTCACGATGAACCCGGTCACCCGCGAGGTCGCGCGCGCCGATCGTTCCATCACCTTGACCCGCACCGAATGGGACCTGCTTGAGCTTTTCATGCGGCGGCCGAAACGCGTGCTCGAGCGGGCCTTCATCCTCGAGGAGGTGTGGGGCTATGACTTCCCCACCACCGCGAACTCGCTCGAGGTCTACGTCGGCTACGTGCGGCGCAAGACCGAGGCCGGCGGCGAGGGCAGGTTGCTTCACACGGTGCGCGGTGTCGGCTACGTCTTGCGCGAGACGCCTCCGTGACCAGGATGTCGATGGCGGCGCGGATCTCCCTGCTCGCCGCCTGTGCCGTCGGGCTCGCCGTCGCATTGTCAAGCGTGGCGGCGTACGTGACCCTCCGCGCACAGCTGCACGACCGCCTCGACTCCTCGTTGCTGCAGCGAGCCAGCCAGGCAAGCCGCACCGACTTCGTCTCCAAGGCAACCCTGCTGAACATCCCGTCGGACTTCCTGGGCGCGGCAGACCTGCGTATCTTCTTGATTTCCTCAGGTGAGGTCATCCCCGCAGATCGAGCCGACTGGATCAGTCCTCTCTCCGCCAACGAGCGCGCCGTGGCCGACGGTTCGATCACCCAGAACCTTCGCACGATCTACCGCGACGGCCACGAGTACCGCGTCGCCACGGTGCAGGCCCAATCGGGCACGGCCTTGATGTTCGTGCAGTCCGCTGAGCCGATCGAACGCACCCTGGACCGGCTGGGGTTCGTGCTGCTGCTCGTGGGGGCGGGCGGGATTGTCGCAGCCGCGCTCATCGGCCTCGCCGTCGGGCGTTCTGCGCTGATGCCGGTACGCCGCCTCAGTGCCGCCGCGGAGCACATCGCCCGCACCGAACAACTCAAGCCCATCCAGGTCACCGGCGACGACGAGCTGGCCAGCCTGGCGACGTCGTTCAACAAGATGCTGGTCGCGTTGCAGGCATCACGGGACCGGCAGCGGCGCCTGGTCGCCGACGCCGGCCACGAGCTACGAACCCCGCTGACCAGCCTCCGCACCAATCTGGAGCTGCTCGCCCAGGCCGACCGCCGCGGTGGACTGGCGCCACATCAGCGCGACGAGCTGCTCACCGACGTCACCGGGCAGGTCGAGGAGCTCTCTACGCTCGTGGGGGACCTGGTCGAGCTGGCCCGAGACGAGCCGCTCGAGCGCACACCGGAGCCGCTCGACCTGGCCGACATTGTGGCGCGGGCCACTGATCGCGTACGCCGGCGCGCCCCCGGCGTCACGTTCGACGTCCACACCAATGCGTGGTGGGTGGTCGGGGAGGCACAGATCCTCGAACGCGCGGTCACCAACCTGCTTGACAACGCGGCGAAGTATGGACCGCCTGGCGGTACGGTTACGGTGGAGCTCGACAAGGGGCAGCTGGACGTCGCCGACCAGGGCGAGGGCATCACCGACCGCGATCTGCCAATGATCTTCGAGCGCTTCTATCGGGCCGACAGCGCCCGCACCATGCCAGGCTCCGGACTGGGCTTGTCGATCGTGCGGCAGGCCGCCGAGCGCCACGGTGGCAGCGTCTCGGTGCGCAACAGCAAGCCGCATGGTGTCGTGTTCTCGATGAGGGTTCCCGGCCGCGGTGAAGACCGCGCCGCACCGGTGCAGGACGCGCGCGCCGCGGTGCTGGCGCAGCGGCCGCCAGCGTCTCGCTGAGTCAGGCCTCGCCAACCCACCCCCTCGCCAACTCATAGAGAGCTCTCGGCAAGATCTCAGCGCTCTCTTGGCCAAGAGGCGCAGGCTGGATGTCATGACCAACGACCCGCAGCCCTCGTCCTACCCACCCGCATATCCGCCGTCACCACCGGCGGCGGGACCTCGACGAGGGGGGCGGGTCGTGGGCGCAGCCCTGCTGGTGGGCGCTCTCGCCGGCGCAGTCACCGGTGTAGGTGGCGCGGCCCTCCTGAACGACGACCATGCTCAGACCATCGCGCAAGGAGCACCCTCCCCGTCAGACAACGGCGCGAGGCTGAACACCCAGCCGGTCGCCGCCCCTGCCACCGACGGCTCGACGGAGTCGGCCGCGGCTGCCGCGCTCCCGTCCGTGGTGAAGATCTACGCCTCCGGTGCCCAGGGAAGCGGGTCCGGCTCGGGGATCATCCTCACGTCCGGCGGAGAGATCCTCACCAACAACCACGTCGTCGAGCTCACCGCGGGCGGGGGCAAGCTGGCGGTGAGCTTCAACGACGGGACGACCGCCAAGGCAACGATCCTTGGCCGTGACCCTCTCACTGACCTGGCCGTCATCAAGGCGGACGGGGTCAGCGGCCTCACACCCGCCGCGATCGGAGACTCCGACTCCCTCGCGGTCGGTCAGCAGCTGATTGCGCTGGGGGCGCCGTACGGGTTGGAGAGCACCGTGACGACGGGAATCGTGAGCGCGCTCAACCGGCCGGTGACCACCCAAGGCGAAGCGGCCGGCGACCCTGCCACCATCTTCCCGGCAGTTCAAACCGATGCCGCGATCAACCCTGGCAACTCAGGCGGCCCGTTGATCAACCTCTCCGGTCAGGTCATCGGCATCGACTCCGCCATCAAGACCACCTCCAGCGGCGATGGCTCCCAGAGCGGGTCGATCGGGCTCGGCTTCGCCATTCCCATCAGCGACGCGCTGCCCATCGTCGAGGAGCTCCGCAACGGCGAGACTCCGACGCACGCCCGGATCGGCGTCACCGTCGGCGACGCGACCGACGAAGTGGGGCTGCCTGACGGTGCGCTGGTCGGGCAGGTCGACACCGGATCGGCGGCCGACCAGGCCGGTCTTCGCAAGGGGCAGGTGATCACGAAGGTGGATGACCACGTCATCGACAACGGCGACTCGCTGGTGGCGACCGTGCGTTCCTACCGCCCCGGCGACACCGTCCGGCTCACGGTGACGTCCTCGACAGCTGACGGTACGTCTACCGGACCCGCGAAGACAGTGCCGCTTACCCTCGGCTCCGACACCGACTGACACATGCCGGGGGACCTGGTTCACCAGGCTCGCCGCGGACCGGGCCCCAGGTCCAGGTCCAGACCGTCGATGCCATTGATGCCCGCCGCCGCCCGCGCCGATCGAGGCGACGCGTCCCCCTGGTCAGGCTGCGCGGAGTGCATACCGTGATGGACGTCACCTGCCTCTGCACGATGCGGGAGACGGCGCGACAGCGGCGAGGGCGCGTCGGCGTACGGCGCGTGTCACCAATCCTTGCCGCTCGGGCATCCACCGACTCGAAGCCGCATCGGCGTCGCCCGGCCAGGCACCCCGGCAAGGCCACCCGGGCAAGGCCAACCCGGCAAGGCCACCCCGGCTAGGCACTCCCGAGTGCACGCAGCAGGTTCGCCGCCTTCCAGCCGGCTTCGGCGTACTCGTCCTCGACCCGGGACCGCACGGTGACTCCACCGCCGGTACCGAGCTCGTAGCGCTCGCCGTGGTGGACCAGAGTGCGGATCACGATGCCGAGGTCGGCTGTGCCGTCGTCGCGGATCCATCCCAGCGCGCCGGAGTAGACGCCCCGCGGAGTCGTCTCGACGTCGGCGATCAGACGCATGGTGCGAAGCTTCGGCGCGCCCGTCATCGAGCCGCCGGGAAAGAGCGCCTCGAGTGCGTCGACTGTGCCGACGTCGTCGCGGAGCCGGCCTTCGATCGTGCTCACCAGCTGGTGCACGGTGGGATAGCTTTCGACATGCATGAGGTTGGTGACGTCGACGGTGCCGACCTGACAGACCCGGGACAGATCATTGCGGAGCAAGTCGACGATCATCAGGTTCTCGCCCCGGAATTTCGGTTCGGACCTGAGACGGACAGCAGCCTGCCTGTCCTTCGTCTGATCGCCGTGCCGTGCGGTGGTGCCCTTGATCGGCCGCGTCTCGATCCGGCGGCCGGAATCGACGGTTGCGTACCGCTCCGGAGAGCTGCTCAGCACGCTCGCCGCGTCATGCGTCAGATAGGCGGCGTACGGCGCGGGGTTGAGCCGTCGCAGCCGACGGTACGTGTCGAGCGGTAGGGCGGGCGACCAGAGCGACAGCCGGTGCGTCAGGTTGGTCTCGTAGGAGTTGCCGTGCCGCAGGTTGTCCTGCACGACTGCGAACGCGGTTGCGTACTCGTCGAAGCTTTCTACCCGCTGTGGTCCCGGCAACGGCGGCGCGACCAAGCCGGGCGCCGGTGGAGTGCACGCGAGGAGCGCGGCCACCTCGTCACGCCAGGCGGCAGCGTCGACACCCCGGGCCGAGACCGCGGTGACCCGCCGAGTGGCGTGGTCGAACGCGACCCACCGGGCCATCCGCATCCAGCAGGCGTCGGGTATGGCCGATTTGGCAACGCGCGCCGGCAGGTCCAGCCGGCAGGAGTAGCCGAACCAGCCGACCCAGGCGCCACCTCCACCTGCTGGCTGCCGACGACGCAGCTCCGCGAAGATGTCGCGACCCAGTGCGCGCCGCTCGCCCGCACGCTGCTCCCACACCGTTGCCTCGGCCGCGGACCACGTCAGGCTCACGTCAGTGTCGGCCAGCCAACCGACGTACGACGTGCTGCCCGACCAGGGCCGGGCTCCACCGCTGTCGAGCCAGAACGCTCGTGGTCGGCTCCCCAGATGGGCAACGAAGAAGTCTTCCGGCCGGACCCACGGCAACGGGTTCACAGCGCGAGAAAGTTCTCGACCAGGACCTTGCCACCCTCGGTGAGCACCGACTCGGGGTGGAACTGCACGCCGTGCAAGGGCTTGTGGCGATGCTGAACTCCCATCACGAAGCGCCCCGCAGAGCCGTCGCACCAGGCGGTGACCTGCAAGCAGGCGGGGATCTCGATCGCCGCGAGCGAGTGGTAGCGGACGGCGGCGAACCCTTGCGGCAGCGAACGGAACACGCCCTTGCCGACATGTTGGACCTGGGCGACCTCGCCGTGGGCCGGCTCGACGAGATCCACGGTGCCTCCACAGGCCACGACGAGGCCCTGCAACCCGAGACAGACTCCCAGGACCGGCACCTGTGCCTGCGCGAAGACCGTGCGCCCAATCGCGAAGTCAGCGTCGTCCTCGACGCTTCCAGGCCCCGGAGACAGCACCAGGTGGGTGTAGCCAGATCGCCAGCGGGCGTCGGCATCGGCGTCGTCGTGCTGGATCACGTCGGGCAGCGAGCCGGTGACAGCAGCAACGAGATGAACAAGGTTCCAGGTGTAGGAGTCGTGGTGGTCGATGACCAGGATGCGACGCATCGTGGCTCTACCGGCCCAGCAGTCCGGTCATCAGGTCGCGGATCAGGTCGAAGCCGTGCTCGGTCAGGATCGACTCTGCATGGAACTGGATCCCTCGATAGTGCGGTCCCGACAGGAGATGGACGTCGCCGGAGTGTGGATCGCGTTCGACGTCTGGGGTTCGCACCCCTTTCCCGGCCGAAGACCGCGCCACGAACGTGTTGTAGAAGCCAACGCGCTCGTCGCGACCGAAGATGGAGACCTCGGTCTGGGTGCCCTGGAAGACGATGTCCTTGTAGCCGAGGTCAAGCCCCAGCGCCCCGCACAGCACCTGATGGCCCAGACACACCGCCAGGAAGGGGGTCTGGGCGTCCAGCAGGTCGTCCACCGCCGCCCGCACCGCGATGATCTTGGGATCGTCGAGATCACGCGGGTCACCGGGCCCTGGACCGACGATCACCACGTCGGCCCCGTCGAAGACACCCGGTTTGTAGTCCTGATGACGTACGGTCTCGCTGGTCATCCCCAGGACGGCAAGGATGTGCCGCAGCATCATGACGAAATCGTCCTCCCCGTCGAGGACGACGACATGCTTGCCGGTTAGCTCGGACGACCGCGCGGCGTCGGACTGGTCGTTGAACCAGAATCTGCTCAGCCGCCGGTTGCGCCGGCCGAGCTCGGCGACCACTTCGGGATCGCGGGCCAGCTGCTGAACCTCCGCGGCCGGCGTTGACGGGGCCGGGACGAGGCCGAACGCGCACAGGATCCCGGCGGCCTTGACGTGTGTCTCCGCCACCTCGTCGCTCGGACAGGAGTCGCGGACGAGCGTGGCGCCGGCGGTCACCCGGAGCCGCCCACCGGAGGACACGTCGGCCGACCTGAGCAGGATGGGCGCGTCGAGGGTCTGCCCGCCGCTGCTGTCACGTCCCAACAGCGCCATCGCCGCGCCGTAGTACCCACGGCCTTTCTGCTCGTACCGTCGAATCAACCGGCACGCGTTCTCGACCGGGCTCCCCGTGACCGTCGCAGCGAACATCGACGATCGCAGCACCTCCCGAACGTCCTTGTGAGTACGGCCTTCGAGGACATACTCGGTGTGGATGAGGTGAGTCATCGCCTTGAGGTAGGGGCCTAGGATGCGGCCGCCCTCGTTGCAGATATTGCACATCATCTTCAGCTCCTCGTCGACAACCATGAAGAGCTCGTAGATCTCCTTCTCATTGCGCAAAAAGGCCAGCAGCTCGGTCTTGAGATTCCCAGGGTCGGCCCTGGCGCCGAACCGGAACGTGCCGCTGATGGGGTTCATCTGGACGAGGCCGTCGCGCACACTGATGTGGCGCTCCGGGCTGGCGCCGATGATGTACCGGTCGCCGGTGAAGACGACAAAGGTCCAATACGCACCGCGCTCTTCGGTGAGCAGGCGGCGGTAGACGCTCAACGCCTGTTCGAGGCCCCAGTCGGCGATGGTGGCGCCATAGTTGCGGGCGATGACCAGGTTGGCGCCCTCGCCGCGGCCGATCTCGTCCCGGATGATTGCCTCGACGATGCCGGCGTACGCCTCGTCGTCGATGTCGAACCCACGTTCACCGATGGTCTCGATCGTGTGGTGCGGCAAGGCGTCGACCACGTCGGCCAGGAGGATGTCGTCCTCCCGCTCGACCACCAAGGTGGTCAGGGGCGTGCCGTCGTCGTGAGCCTCGAAGCCACGCTCGCGGATCTGCCGATAGGGCACACAGACGAGCCGGTCGAACCGACGGCCGGGAACTGGTGATCCGGACTCCAGCGGTACGTCGAGCAGCGCGCCGTGCTGCTCCATCGCGCCGCGGAGCACGGTGACGGTCTGCGCTCCCTCGAACCTGACCAAGGCGAACGCGGACGACCCCGCGAGGTCGTCGAACAAGGTCATGGACAGCGGCCGATCAGGCGAGGACAAGGGTGGAAGCCTACAACCGCGGCCGCCTGGTGACGGCCCTCTACCCCTCGCTGGGTCAGGACTGCCAGCGGCTCTACCCCTCGCTGGGTCAGGACTGCCAGCGGTGAGTGGTGCCGACGATCTCCAGTCGCAAGGTCGCCCGTGTCAGCACGACATACAACGTGCGCACGCCGACATCGGCCTCGTCGACGATCTTGTCGGGCTGGACCACGACCAGCGCATCAAACTCGAGCCCCTTGGTGTCGAGCGCCTCCAGCACCGGGATGCGGCGCGCATCGCGCTCGCCGAGCCACGCCTCGACCTCGTGCCGGTGCCCGACTGGCACGACGACACCCACCGTGCCGTCGACCTGACCGGCCGCGCGGGTAACCGCTGCGGCGACGTCATCAGCCAGGTCAGGCGCGGCGACCTCCCGAACGACGGGCTCGACGCCGGTCTCGCGCACGGCGTTGGGCAGGTCGGCAGCAGGGATATGCGTGCGGGCGAGGTTGGCGGCGAGCTCGTAGATCTCTCGAGAGTTCCGATAGTTCGTCGACAGCCGGAAAGCGCGCTGCTCCAGTCCGCTCAGCGCCTCGTCTCGGGCGCTGACCGCCTCCTGTGTCAGCGGCCACGAGCTCTGCGCGGCGTCGCCGACGACGGTCCAGCTGGCATGCCGGCCGCGGCGTCCGATCATCCGCCACTGCATCGGCGTCAGGTCCTGGGCCTCGTCGACCAGCACGTGTGCATAACCGTCATCCTCGATCGACGCGGTCGGCCGCGCACCGGAACGGTCGGGGACGGCGCCCCAACGGTCGTCCACGGTCGACAGCTCGGGGACCGTCTCGTCGTAGAGGTCAGCCAGCGGATCCTCGTCGGCCTCGGGCTCGGGAGCCTCCCCCACGAGGTAGCGAAGCTCGTCGAGCAGCGGGACGTCTTCGACGCTGAAGCCGTCGGCACTCAGCGACTCGACGAGATCGTCGATCTCAGCGGGGGACAGGATGTCGCCGGCGTCGGCTGCCAGCCGGTCGCGATCGCTGAGCCAGCCCAGTACGTCGACCGCGTCGACCACGGGCCACCAGCCCCGGACGAAGTCGACGAACGATCGGTCGCCGTGCAGCGTGCGCGCGAACTCGTCCTTGCCGCGCCCGAGCGCACGATCGCCTGCCACCTTTCCCCACAGCAGGTCGATGAGCTCCTCGTCGACGTGCGGGGCGACCCGGTTGCGCCGGTGCCACCGGTCCAGCAGGTCTCGGCGCAGGCGGCGAAGCTCGTGCGCGTCGAGCCTGAGCACGTCGTCGCGGTAGAAGATGCGAAAGCTCGTGGGCGCGTCGGGACGTGGACCGCGCGCGGTGCGCGCCAGCACACGCCGCATCCGCGCCGAACCCTTGATCACCGCCACCCTCGGCACGTCGTGGCGTGTCGCGTCGACCCCTTCGACGACCTCTCCCAGCGCCCGCAGCGAGACGCTTGTCTCGCCCAGGGACGGCAGCACCCGCTCGATGTAGGCCATGAACACTGCGTTCGGGCCGACGACGAGGACCCCGCCGCCCTCGTAGCGCCGGCGGTCGGTGTAGAGCAGGTACGCCGCCCGGTGCAGTGCGACGACGGTCTTGCCGGTGCCGGGGCCGCCGTGGATGAGCGTGACACCCCGGTGCGGCGAGCGGATGGCGTCGTCCTGCTCGCGTTGGATGGTGGCGACCACCGAGTGCATGGAGCGGTCGCGTGACTTGGCAAGAGCGGCGAACAACGCCCCCTCACCGACCACCACCATGTCGTCGGGGGCGTTCTCGGCGTCGAGCAGATCGTCCTCGACGCCGATCACCTGGTCGGACACCGACTGCAGCACCCGGCGGCGTACGACGCCGGCCGGATCTTGTCCGGTCGCCTGGTAGAACACGGCGGCGGCCGGGGCACGCCAGTCGACGAGCAGCACGTCGCGATCCTCGTCGCGAAGCCCCAGCCGGCCGATGTAGCGGATGGCGGCGTCGCGGTGGTCGAGACGCCCGAAGACGAGGCCCTCGTGGGCGGCGTTGAGGCTGGCGAGCCGCTTGCCTGCCTGGAAGACGATGGCGTCGCGTTCGACGAGGCCGCCTTCGTTGCCGAGTCGAGCGCGCGCATACCCCTCGGTCTGCAGGGCACGCGCGGACTCGATAGCTGCATCCAGACGCGCATAGATACGGTCGACGACGGCTTGCTCGTGCTTGATCTCCTGCTCGACTACATGGTCGGACACGTGCGGATGACGACGATCAGACACTGGTGCTCGTTCCTCCCCCGGCTGTGGTGAG
The DNA here is from genome assembly GCA_013697905.1 of Nocardioidaceae bacterium. Lineage (GTDB taxonomy): Bacteria > Actinomycetota > Actinomycetes > Propionibacteriales > Nocardioidaceae > JACDHG01. The sequence continues at coordinate 14,621 of JACCVZ010000203.1, read as the reverse complement.
CCCATAATTCTAAGCCACCCGCGCCGACGGCGACGCCGACGAGCCCAGATCCCCAGCTGCGACGGTGACGTCTTCGTAGTGACGCCCGCCACGACGGGCGTTACAGGACGCCGCGGACCGACGCATGGCCCTTGAGCAGGTTGCGGCTGATTGTCCGGCGCTGCATCTCGTCGGTGCCCTCGTAGATCCGCAGCAGCCGAAGTTCGCGGTACCAGCGTTCGAGCGGCAGCTCGCGGGTATACCCCATCCCGCCGTGCACCTGCAGCATCCGGTCGACGATCTCGTTGGCCTTGATGCCGCCGTACAGCTTCGCGATCGATTGAGCGTGCCGCGAGTCCCTGCCCTGGTCGACCTGCCACGCGGCGCTCAGCACCAGCCATCGCAAGGCCTCGATCTCGACGGCCGAGTCGGCGATCATCCACTGGATCGCCTGTCGGGCGGCGATCGGCTCGCCGAAGGTGGTGCGGGTGCGGGCGTGCTGCATCGCCATCTCCACCATCCGCTCGCACGCCCCAAGCGCGCGTGCCGGCAGCAGGTAACGGCCTTGCCCGATCCAGCGCATCGCCAGGTCGAACCCGTGCCCGACCTCACCGAGGACGGCCGACTGCGGGACCCGCACGTCGTCGAACGTCAGCGATGCCGGCCCCCACTCGCCCATGGTGTCGATGTATGCCGATGTCCAGCCCCGGTCCCGGTCGACGAGGAAGCAGGTCACACCACGGTTGGCGGCCCTGGACTTGTCGGTGACGGCGAAGACCATGCAGAAGTCGGCGGCGTCGCCGCCGGTGATGAACGTCTTCTCGCCGTTGATGACCCACTCGTCACCGTCGCGGTACGCCGACGTGCGGATCGCCTTGGCATCCGACCCCGCGTCCGGCTCGGTGATCGCGAAGCAGCTCAGCCGCTCCCCCTCGATCGTGGGCACGAGGTACTTCGCGCGCTGCTCCTCGTTGGCGTCGTACAAGATGTTGTCGGCGTAGCCACCGAACTTGAAGGGCACGAACGACCGTCCCAGCTCACACTCCACCAGCGCGGCCATCACCGCGCCGAGCCCCATGCCGCCGTACTCCTCGGGTGTGAGCACGCCCCAGAAGCCCGACTCGCGGGCCTTGTGCTGCAGCGCCCGGAGCTCATCGGTCGGTAGGCCCGGCTCGCCGGCGCGCTCGCGGCGCAGCAGTTCGGGCTCAAGCGGGATGATCTCCCGCTCGACGAAGGTCCGGACCCATGCCCGGATCGCCTGCTCCTCCTCGGTCAGCGTCAGGTCCACGCGCGCGGGCCCCACAGTCCGTCTTCGGGCGGCCTGGTCATCTGCGTCTTGACCGGGTAGGGCGCGAACGTCTCCTGCTCGCGCACGTCGGTGTCGTGCCAGCCGAGCCGGCGGTAGAACGCGCGAGCGCGATAGTTGTCCACGAGCACCCACAGGTACGACGTCGGGGTCGAGGCCTCAGCCGAGGTGGTGAGGACGGCGGCGTGCAGCGCCTGCGCCCGGCCCGAGCCCCAGTGAGCCGGGACCACCCCGAAGTGACGCAGCCAGCCGTCGCCGTACGCCGCGTAACCAACCGGCTCCCCGTCTAGCTCATCGACGAGCACACTGGCGGACGGGTCGTCGAGCACGAGCCGCCACCGGGCCAGCACATCGTCGTCGGGGAACGCAGTGTCGCCGAAGACGTGCGCGAGGCTGGTGCTGGAAGCGGCCTTCTCCATGCCGTACAGGGTGTGCACGTCGCTTTGGCCTCCCCGCCGAATCACGCGGCCAACTCTAATGTCTGCCACTGGGCGCCACCTGCGTGGCCCGTGCCTGTGCGCTCCGAGAGCCAACCAGCAGTCCGGGGAATGAGCAGATGAGACGCTTCTCGTGTGAGCGAGGGGTTGCGGTATCACTCCACCACCGGACGCTGGGTGCTGACCGCCGCGGTGCTCGGGCAGGGGATGGCGCTGCTGGACGGGACGGTGGTCAACGTCGCGCTCCGCAGCATAGGTCGAGACCTCGACGCCAGCCTGGCGCAGCTCCAGTGGATCACCAACGGCTATCTGCTTGCTTTGGCGTCACTGATTCTGCTCGGTGGCTCGCTCGGCGACAAGTTCGGGCGTCGTCGCGTCTTCGTGGTCGGCACGATCTGGTTCGCTGTTGCGTCGCTCGCCTGCGGTGCCGCCCAGGACCCTGCGCAGCTGATCGTCGCGCGGGTGCTGAAGGGCGTCGGGGCCGCGTTGCTCACTCCGGGCAGCCTCGCCATGATCCAGGGCTCGTTCCATCCGGCGGACCGTGCCCGGGCCATCGGCGCCTGGGCGGGACTTGGCGGTATCGCGGCTGCCATCGGCCCGCTCGTCGGCGGCTGGTTGGTGGAGTACGCAAGCTGGCGATGGGTGTTCTTGCTCAATCTTCCGCTGGCCCTAGCGACCATCTTCATCGCCCAACGCCACGTTCCGGAGACACGAGATGCCGAGGCAGTGCCCGGATTCGACGTCACGGGCGCGGTGCTGGCCGCCGTCGGCCTGGCGGGCCTTACCTTCGCGTTGATCCAGACGGCGAGCTCGAGTACGCCGGTGGTGGTGGCAAGTGCGGTGGTCGGCCTCGGCTCGGTCGCCGCGTTCATCGCAGTCGAGCGGGTGTGCCCGCATCCGATGATGCCGACGCAGCTGTTCGCCAGCCGGCAGTTCAGCGCAGCCAACGCGATGACACTGCTCGTGTACGCAGCTCTCGGCAGTGTCCTTTTCTTCCTGGTGCTCCAACTCCAGACCGTCGCCGGTTACGGTCCCCTCGAAGCGGGCCTGTCAACCCTGCCCATCACGGGCGTGATGTTGCTGTTGGCGGCCCGGGGTGGTCAGCTTGCCAGCCGGATCGGGCCGCGCGTCCCGATGACCGTCGGTCCGCTCGTGTGCGCGCTCGGCCTGGGGTGGCTCAGCCGGGTCGACGCCGACACGACGTACTGGACCGATGTCGGCCCCGGCCTCACCATCTTTGCCCTCGGCCTCGCCCTCTTGGTCGCCCCGCTCACGTCGACGGTGCTGGCCGCCGCGCCGGATCACAACGCCGGCGTCGCCAGCGGCATCAACAACGCGGTTGCTCGAATGGGGTCGCTGCTGGCAGTCGCGGCGCTGCCCACGGTCGTCGGCCTGAGTGGCGCCGACTACGAGCGCCCGGACGCCTTCACCGCCGGCTATCAGCGCGCGGTGTGGCTCGGCGTGGGGATGCTGGTGTCAGGTGGGGTGGTGTCGTGGCTTCTCATCCGCAACCCGAAGGTGCCGGCGGCTGCCGCTTCCCCAGGCGGCCTGAGCGAGCGATGAGTTTCGGTCCGGGCGCGAGTCATCCAGACAACACCATCGTCGGACCTCGGCGATGACACTCACGAAGGGAACGACCATGAAGACGATCACCCCGTGCCTGTGGTTCAACACCGAGGCCGAGGACGCCGCGAACTTCTACACGTCAGTGTTCGAGGACGCGAAGATCCTGGACATCAGTCGGTACGGCGAGGCAGGACCCGGCCAGGCAGGGACCGTCCTGACCGTCAGCTTCGAGCTACGCGGCCAGGAGTTCGTCGCGCTCAACGGTGGCCCCGAGTTCACGTTCAGCGAAGCTGTGTCGTTCCAGGTCAGCTGCGAGTCGCAAGACGAGGTCGACCGGTTCTGGCGGGCCCTGTCCGAAGGCGGGGAGGAAGGGCCGTGCGGCTGGCTCAAGGACAAGTACGGCCTGTCCTGGCAGATCATCCCCACCATCCTTCCCGAGCTTCTCAGCGACCCCGACCCCGAGAAGTCACAGCGCGCCATGGCGGCGATGCTGTCGATGCACAAGATCGACATCGAAGAGTTGCAGCGAGCCGCCGCGCAGTCCTGATCATCGCTTGCTCGGTGGCTATCGGCCGCTGTCGCTGTCGGGGGCTGATTGGCGAGCGGGTACGACGCAACGCGCCACCGTACCCGTTGGGCTGCTCAGGATCGAGACATCGTCGCTGAGCGCCCTCACCAGGAACAGGCCACGCCCCCGTTCGCAATCGGTAGCGGGGAGCGTCAGCCCAAGCTGATCGAGATGATCGTGCCCACTCCCGTCGTCGGTCACCTCGAGCACGAGCTGGTCATCCTTCATCACCGCGGTGAGCACGACCGAGGTGGACGCCGCCATCACGGCGTTCGCCATCAGCTCTGACGCCACGAGCACGGCGTCGTCAGCATCTCGTCGCTGGTTGCCCAGCCACTCTCCGAGCCCCCGCCGGGCGTGTCCGATCGCCACCTCGCTTCCAGGCGTCACCTCCCAGCGCATCGCTTCGGGCACGACGCGGCTCCGCGTCCGCCGTAGCACCAGGGCCAGGCTGTCGTCTCGTCGTTTCGCGCCGAGCAGAGATCGCTTGACCAGCTCGTCGGCGAACTGCGCAGCCGGCAGGTGCGCCACATCGCTGGCGTGATGCATCAGGGAGCTCATTCCGCTGATCACGTCCTTGCGGGCCTCGATGAGTCCGTCTGTGTACAACAAGAGCGACTCACCGATTCTGAGCCTCGTGGTCACCACGTTGTCACTCCCCACGCCGGGCCATCCGATGGCGCCACCGGTGGCGGCCAGCTCGGTCACGTTGCCATCGGAGCCGACCACCAGGGCCGGCGGATGGCCTCCCGACGCCACCATCAGCTGACCGGTCTCGGCTTGGTACCGGGCGATCACCACGGTGGCGACGAGGTCGGCGGCATCGGCCGACAGCAGCTCATCGGTCCGGCGGACCAGCTCGGCTAGCGGAGTGCCGTCGACGGCAGCGAACCGTAGCGCGTGCACGACGACGAGGGCGTCCTTTGTCGCGGCAACCCCGTGTCCGAGCACGTCGACGACGGCGACATGCAGCTCGCCTGTCGGCAGCAGGTGCCAGTCGAACAGGTCACCGCCGGTAGGAGACGAGGGGTCCGAGGCAACGTATGCGACGGCGATGTCAGCTCCGTCGATGCCAGGTGGCTCCGGGGCGACCGCCTGCTGCAGATGTTCGACCACCAGACGCTGCGCGGCCTGGGCCTCCACCAGCCGGCCGAACTGTTCGCGCAGCTCCTCGAACTCCTCGGCCGAGGTGATGTCGCGGGCCACCACGACGAGTGTCTGCGACAGCCGGTCGAGATCGGTTGCCGTGCTGGCAGAGCACGACAGTCGGCGGTGGGATCCGTCGACCCTGGTGATGACCACCTCTGCCGGCAGAGCCGACTCGCCTGCCCAGCCGACGAAGTCGATCGCAACGCCGACCGCGGTGCGCGCCTGCAGCCGCTCGAGGGCGTCGCGACGCCCGAGTGCGTCGACCTCAGCGAGGCCGGTGATGTTCTCGCACCCCGCGTTCCAGGTCAGCACAGAGCCGTCCTCGGCGAGGGTGAAGATGCCGTCCGAGGTCGTGCTGACGATCCGGTCGAGCTTGCGTCTTTCCTCGACCACGCTCTCGAACAGCCGGCCCCGGGCGATCGTGTGCGCAGTCTCCCGCGCAAGTGTCTCCAGCACCACCAGGTCGGCCTTGGTGTCACTCTCGAGCCCCGTTCGGTCGAACACGGCGAGCGCGCCGAGCCGTCGCTGCTCGGCAACCAGTGGCGCGCAGATGCAGTCCCGCCAGCTGGCAGCAGCCAGCAGAGCTGACAGAGCACCGGAGTCGGTGACGGTGACGCGAATGGGCTCGGGCTGGGCAGCAAGGACGGACTCCAAGGAGTCAGAGCCGCCGGGCTGGGTGTGCGTGAGCAGCGCGCCCGTGGCATCAACCTGGTGGACCTCCAGGTCCCCCGTCTCGCTGAACAGCATCAGGCCGGCGCCGCGGGCTTCGAAGCACCGGGTCACGTCGCGGGTGAAGTCGTCGATGGCGTCGCGGGGGTGCAGCGGCGCAGACAAGGTCTGGGTCGCCTTGCGCAGACCTGTAAGCCGAAAGCGATCCGACTGGGCTGCTGCATACCCCCGGTAGGCCAGGTGCAGGACGAGGAGCGGGACCGGAATGAGCACGACCGCCACGGGGTTGCTGTCAACCGCCATCACGAACAACAGCCCGATGAGCACGTTGACGCCCCACCCACCAAGCCAACCCGGGACCAGGACTGGACGCAGTTCCTGAAGGACAGTCGCCACCGACTGGCGTCCTGAGATCGCGAGGACCAGGGTGAACGCCGTGTTGTTGACCAGCCCGACGCAGGCGAGTGAAACGACCAACACGCCGAGCGCCTCCAGGGAGACCCCCGGCTCGTCCAGCAGGGCTGCCAGCACGACACTCCCCACGCCCGCCGCAAGGCACCACTGAGCGATGTTGAACACCGCCTTGACCGGAGATGTTCGCCGCAGCACCGCCGTGAATGCCTGCACCATCGCTACCGTGACCACCACGACCGTGGGGGAAAACGCGAAGATGAGAGGCGCGAGCGCCGCCTCGAACAGGGTCAAGGAGTCGACATCGTCACCGCGGCGAAAGCGCACCCGCAGCTGCCCCGCCGCAACCAGGCCGAGCACGAGGAACGGAAGTGTCGGCCAGACAGGGGTAGCGGCCGGGGGCTCGAGGTCGAGGAGGTTCGCCGCTATGACCGTAGCTGCCGCGGCCGCCAGCAGGAGTGCCACATAGGCGTTAACTCGCCTGGCCACAGCGGTGGACAAACGCTAGTGCTCGGTCACTCCCAGTCGTTGCCGCGCAAGCTGGTGCTGGGGAACTCCCAGTCGTTGCCGCGCAGGCTGGTCCCGGGAGCGAGCTCGCTGGCGTCGGCGGCGAGGGTCGTCGAAGGACCACTGCCGATCAAGGCGATTGCCGCGAGCAGAGATGCCGCCGCGACGGCGATCAGGCGCTTCTTCATCGGTCCTCCAAGAGCTGCGCCGAGCGGGCTACAGCCACGATGATCATGGTGGTTGACTCAGCGCCGATTCTTGCACGGATCGAGTCTGGTTGGAGCCGTGACGAGCAGGCGGCCGCAGATGTATCGGGCAATTAGTCCGAAGGCTCCGCATATCGCCAGATCTGCCAGTCAAGAAAAACGGCTGGTGGTGGCGTAGTGCCGGTTCGATCAACGATCAGCCTCTCGCCCGGGTGCCACGACGAGCACGACCTAGAACCGACCGTGGACCGAGCAGTGGGCGGTCCATCCGCGCGGCACGACCTGAACGACCATCCGTCTCCCACACAGCGGGCAGTAGCGCGGCGGCTCGAGCCGACGATTCCCGCGGCAGGGTGCATGGTCGGCTGCGTTCACTGGTTCGCCACAGTGGTCGCAGTAGTCACCGACGTCCGGCTCGGCTGTCAGGCCTTTCCTCGTCGGTGCGCCTTTCTCGGCGGGAGGTGGGGCTGCGGTCATAGCGTCTTGGAGAGCTCCTTGATCGGCATCTGCAGTTCGCCGAGCAGCGCGAGGTCCTCATCCGGGTTGCGGCCGAGGGTGGTCAGGTAGTTGCCGACGATGACAGCGTTGATGCCGCCGAGCAGGCCGTCGCGGGTGCCGAGCTCGCCGAGCGTGATCTCGCGTCCGCCGGCGTAGCGCAGGATCGTGTGCGGCATCGCCAACCGGAACGCCGCCACCGTGCGCAGCGCGTCGCCGGACTCCATCACGGGCAGATCGCCGAAAGGCGTGCCGGGGCGCGGGTTCAAGAAGTTGAGGGGAACCTCGTCCGGCTGGAGGGCGGCGAGCTCGGCGGCGAGCTCGGCGCGTTGCTCGAGCGACTCCCCCATGCCGACGAGGCCGCCGCAGCACAGCTCCATCCCGGACTCGCGCACCATTTCGCAGGTCTGCCAGCGCTCGTCGTACGAGTGCGTCGTGACGACCTTGGCGAAGTAGCTCCTGGCCGCCTCCAGGTTGTGGTTGTAGCGGTGCACGCCCATCCCGACGAGCTGGTCGACCTGAGGCTGGGTGAGCATGCCGAGCGAGCAGGCGATCTGAATGTCGACCTCAGCCCGGATCGCCTCGATGCCGACCTCGACCTGGTGAAGCAATCGGTCGTCGGGGCCACGGACAGCCGCCACGATGCAGAACTCCGACGCCCCCGTCGCCGCCGTCTGTCTCGCTGCCTCGACCAGCTCTGGGATGTTCAGCCACACCGCGCGGACCGGCGACGAGAACTGGCCAGATTGTGAGCAGAAATGACAGTCCTCTGGGCACCCGCCCGTCTTCAAGGACACGATCCCCTCGACCTCGACATCACGACCGCACCAGCGCAACCGCACGTCATGGGCGAGCTCGAGCAGCGCCGGCAGGTCGTCCCCCGGCAGCCGCAGCACCTCGACCAGCTGCTCCTCGGAGAGTCCGCGGCCCTCCTCGAGCACCTGCTGGCGGGCAACGGCGAGGAAATCGGCTCTGTCGGTCACTCCGGCAATCTAGCGGGGGCGACCCGGCTCCTACCGTCGACGCTCCACCGCCAGGTGACCGCACCCGTCTGCGGCAGTCGACGGCGATAGCCTCGGCGTACGATGCCTCCCCCTCTGCCTTCCGAGCTGCTCACTCTCGACCGAGAGCACCTATGGCATCCCTACGCATCGATGACGCACCCGACCCCCGTGCGCCTCGTCAGCGGGGCCGCCGGCGTCCGGATCACGCTTCACGACGACACCGAGCTCATCGACGCGATGTCCTCGTGGTGGTCCGCGATCCACGGCTACCGCCACCCGGTCCTCGACGAGGCGATGCGCCATCAAATTGCCACCATGAGCCACGTGATGTTCGGCGGGCTCACCCATCAGCCGGCCGTCACCCTCGCCCGGCTGCTCGTCGAGCTCTCACCCGATCCGCTCCGGCACGTCTTCTTGGCCGACTCAGGGTCCGTGGCCGTCGAGGTAGCGCTGAAGATGGCGGCGCAGTACCAGCGCGGACAGGGCCGGCCGGGGCGCACCAGGACACTGGCTTTGCGCGGCGGCTATCACGGCGACACCCTCGGCGCCATGAGCGTCTGCGACCCGATCGGCGGCATGCACGCCATGTTCGCCGACTCGCTGCCTCTGCAAGTGTTCGCGCCGCAGCCGCCCGCCGGCTACGAGGCCGACACCGCCGACTGGGAGGCCGAGACCCGGGCTCTTGCCTCGGCCCGCGCAGACGAGCTCGCCGCGATCATCTGCGAGCCCGTCCTCCAAGGTGCCGGCGGGATGCACATCTACAACCCGCACTGCCTACGGGTGCTGCGGGAGGTGGCCGACGAGCACGGCCTGGTGTTGATCTTCGACGAGATCGCCACCGGGTTCGGCCGCACGGGGACGTTCTTCGCGGCCGAGCAGGCCGACGTGGACCCCGACATCATCTGCGTCGGCAAGGCACTGACCGGCGGTTACCTCACCCTGGCGGCCGCGCTCTGCACCAGTGAGGTCGCCCGCGGGATCGGCCGCAGCGAGATCGGTGTGCTCGTGCACGGCCCGACCTTCATGGCCAACCCGCTCGCCTGCGCCGCCGCCGTCGCCAGCATCCAGATGCTGCTGCGGCAACGCTGGCAGCACGAGGTGCGCCGACTCGAGGCCGGCCTCCGCGCGGGACTGGAGCCGGCCCGCGCCCTCCCTGGCGTCGCCGACGTGCGCGTGCTTGGTGCGGTCGGCGTGATCCAGCTCGACAGACGCGTCGATGTCGTGCGGGCGAGCGACATCGCCGCCGACAACGGGGTGTGGATCCGACCCTTCCGCGACCTTGTCTACACCATGCCCGCCTACGTCATGGACGACATCGACCTCGCCCAGGTCTGTGCCGCGATGGTCGCGGCGGCTGACGCATGACGTTCGAGGACTGGCTCGTCGACCACCGCTCGGCCCGAGCCGCGGCGGGGCTCGAGCGCACGTTGAAACCGCGACAACCGTCGGGCGACCACATCGATCTCGCCGGCAACGACTACCTTGGCTTGGGCCACGACCCCCGGATCACCCGGGCGGCCGCCGACGCAGCCCTGCGTTGGGGGGCAGGAGCAGGAGCGTCGCGGCTCGTCACCGGCACGCTCCAGCTGCACTCCGACCTCGAGGAACGACTCGCCACGTTCACCGGCCAATCGGCCGCGCTCGTCCTCCCGACCGGCTACCAGGCCAACCTCGCTGTCGTCACCGCCCTCACCGACCGCGACACCCTCATCGTGAGCGACGCCCATGTGCACGCCTCGCTCATCGACGCCTGCCGGCTGGCCCGACCGGGCGGACTGGTGGTGGTCCCGCACAACGACCCCGACGCTGTCGCCTCCGCCTTGCGTGACCGCGCGCTGGCGCGCGCTCTCGTGATCGTGGAGTCGGTCTACTCCGTGCTCGGCGACGAGTCGCCACTCGAGCGCCTGGTTGAGGCGGTCGACCGGTATGGCGGTGTGCTCGTCGTGGACGAAGCGCACGCCCTCGGCGTCGCCGGAGTCGGTGGCCGGGGGCTGCTGAGCGCGCACGGCCTCACCCAACGCCCTGACGTCGTCTCCACCGTCACGTTGTCGAAGGCGCTCGGGGCGCAGGGAGGTGCGGTGCTCGGCTCTAGCCTCGTCGTCGAGCATCTGGTCAACGTGGCGCGCCCGTTCATCTTCGCCACCGGCCTGGCGCCGGCAGCTACCGGCGCGGCCTACGAGGCTCTGGCGGTGCTGGAGGCCGAGCCCCAGCTCCCGCAGCGCGCACGGGCGCTCGCCATAGCCATGGCAGACAGACTGGGCCTTCCGCCCCCCGCCGGTGCCGTGCTCTCGGTCCCGATGCCAGGTCCGGCCGAGGCTCTCGAGGCGCAGGCCGCCCTTGCCGCCAACAGCCTCTGGGTGGGCTGTTTCCGACCGCCGTCAGTGCCCGACGGGGTGAGTCGGCTGCGCCTGACGGCGTCGGCGGCCCTGACCGACAACGATGCCCTGCGGGTGCTGGCAAGGCTGACCGAGATCCGGCGGCGTCGATGACCATCGTGGTCGTCACCGGCACCAGCACCGGTGTCGGCAAGACCGTGGTGACCGCGGCCCTCACCTCGCTTGCCATGTCGGCAGGTCATCGAGTTGCGGTCGTGAAGCCGACCCAAACCGGCGTCTCCGCCGCGGAGCCGGGCGACCTCGCCACCGTGGGGCAGCTCAGCGGATGCACTTCACTGCACGAGCTGGTGCGACTCGATGACCCGCTGGCCCCTGACACCGCCGCGCGCCTCCGCAAGCTGTCGCTTCCGAAGGTGGCAAGCCTTGCCGCCCGCGTGATCGAGATCGCTCACGGCCACGACGTCACGTTCGTCGAAGGCGCCGGCGGCGTCGCGGTCCGGCTCGACACCGCCGGCGGCACCATCCTTGCCCTGGCGCGCCACCTCGCAGTCGCCGGCCAGTCACCTCGGATGCTGGTCGTGACGACGCTCGCGCTCGGGACGCTCAACCACACCGAGCTGACGGTCGGAGCGGTCCGGGCAGCCGATGTGGAGCCAGCAGGCCTCATCGTGGGGTCGGTCCCTGACCGGCTCGGCCTCGCCGAGCGGTGCAACATCGACGAGCTGCCTCGACTCACCGGACTGCCCGTGCTGGGTCACCTCCCCGCTGGGGCAGGCGGCTTCGAGGCAGCGCGGTTCCGTGGCGAGTGCGCGCGCTGGCTGCACCTCGGTGCCGTGCTCGGGCAACCTGTTCCAGGCTACTGATACAACCGCTGCGGCAGGTTGCCCAGCAACGAGGCGAGAACCGGTGCGGCATCGTCGGCACCGGACGCGCCGTTCTCCACCAGGACCGCGAACGCGAGGTCACCGCGGTAGCCGATCATCCAGGCGTTCGTCCGCGTCCGCTTGCCCTGCTGGTACTCCGCCGTCCCGGTTTTCGCGTAGACGGGCAACCCCTGCAGGTCGATCGTCGCCCCAGTGCCCTCGGTGACCACTTTACGCATCATGCCCTGCAGCGCCTCGATGAGCTTAGGGTCGAGCTCGTGGAGGCGCACTCCAGGCTGCTGCCCTGGCAGCAGGGTCGGGGTCCTGGAGACACCGGAGTCGACTGCTGCGGCCACCATCGCCATCATCAGCGGGCTGGCGAGCACCGTCCCCTGGCCGATCATGTCGGCCGCTCGGGTAACCAGGTCGTCGTCCGCCGGCACCGAGCCGCTGTAAGCATCGATGCCAAGGTCCCACTCCGCACCGAAGCCGAACTGCGCCGCAGTGTCGGCCAGCTGCTTGCCGGACGTGCGGTCGGCGTACGACACGAAGGTCGTGTTGCAGGAGGCTGCGAACGCGTCGGAGAAGTCAGCGGCGCCGGACACGATGCCGACGTCGTAGTTCTTGAACCGCCTGCCGTCCACCACGGTCGTGTCCGGGCATGTCACCGTTGTCCGCGGAGTCACCACACCCTGGCGCAGCAGGTCGGCGGCGCTGACCACCTTGAACGTCGAGCCAGGCGCGTAGCGGCCGATGAAGGCGGTGTTGAACGACGTCGGGCCCGGCGCGTTCGCAGCGGCGAGGACCTCCCCGGTGCTGGCCTTGACGACGACCAGCGAGGTGGTGTCAGCGGCGTTGGACACCGCCTCCTCCGCGGCCATCTGCGCATCGATGTCGAGCGTTGTCTCCAGTGCCTGCCCAGGTTCCGGACGCCGGAACAGCACCTGGTTGAGGACGTTGTCGGGAGAGTTCTTCTCGACCAGGTCGATGGCGACGCCGGGCGTTCCGGCGAGCCGTTCCTGAAAGGCGAGCTGAAGACCTGACAGGCCGACCTCGTCGCTCGGAAGCGTTTCCTCGCCGGCGTTCGCGAGAGCCTCCTCCGTGGCCGGTCCGACGGTACCCAAGATCGCTCGGCCCCATTCCGACGTCGGCGCCAGCGCCCGCTGGGCGGTGTCGATCGAGATGCCAGGGATCTGAAGCAGGCCGGTGCGCAGCGGCTCGTAAGCCCCCCGTCGGAGGTCGATCACCGGGACGAAAAACTCGGGGTTGGACGCCGCGACCTCCTCCTGCAGAGGGATGGTGTCGATGTCGAGTAGGGACCCGAGCAGGTCGTAGGTGTCGGGGGTGACCTGGCCCGCCTTGACCCCGATCCGGACGATCGCGCGCTCGGGGGTGAGCGCGTTGCCGTTGCGGTCGACGATCGGCGCGCGGGTCGGGAGCTTGCGGGTGCGCACCAGCGTGTTCGCCTCGCTGAGGTCGGGCTGAAACGTGCCGGCGCTCCAGCTGACCAACCACTGGCCCTGCTCCAGCTGGGCCCTAATGAGGGTTTTGTAGGTCCACTCACCCGCCCCCGAGAGCTCGTGCGTCACCTCGGCGTACTCCTGGCAGGAATCGCCATCGCACTCGATGTCGCCGAGCGGGCGCACGTCGGTAGCGGAGATGCCGAGCTCGGCAACGTGCGCCGCGATGTCTGCAGAAGCGATCCCGGGTTCGTTGACGATCGAGCGGAAGTCGGGTCGATCGGACTCCGACCACGCTGCCGCAAACGCGTTGATCACCGTGCCGCCGCCCACGTCGGCAGCCGTGCGGCTGTCAGGTGTCGGCGTAGCGTCGCCCCCTGTGCACGCGGTCAGCACCAGCGCGCACACCGTCGCGGAGCCGAAGAGCAACCGCCCTCGGTCAGCCTGGACGCGCAATCTGGGAACCCCCGGGGACGTGTGTGGAACGGCCCAGCCTAACGCCGAACCACCCCGGCACTGTCGTCCCGGGCCAACCGAGATCGAATCGTCGCCCGCGCTTGGCTCCCCGGCCGCAGCACCGCAAAGATCGCCTTGCGCAGCGCGTCAGGATCGGGCGGCGCTCAAGCGATCTTGCCGGCGACTACTTGGCTGCAGCGCCAGTCCAGATAGGTGACCAGGCCGTGGAACGAGCGGTACGCCGGGTTGGTCGTCTGCCCTTCGTGGTAGCGGAGGTAGATCTGCTGTGCGATGACGGCCAGGCGGAACAGACCGAAGACCTCATAGAAGCGCCGCTGCGCGGGGTCGGTGTCGGCGCCGGTGCGGTCGGCGTACTGTTCCCACACCTCGCGCCGGGTCAGCATTCCGGGCAGATGAGTTGGCTGGCGGCGCAGGCGGCGCATGTCCGCGTCGTCGTCGGCCTGGACCCAGTAGGCGAGCGCCGCGCCGACGTCCAGCAGCGGGTCGCCGACGGTGGCCATCTCCCAGTCGAGCACCCCGACCACGATGCCCGGGTCGAAGCGGTCGAGTACCAGATTGTCGAAGCGGAAGTCGTTGTGGATCAGCACCCTGGCCGTGTCTGCCGGCTGGTGCTCGTCGAGCCACGTCATGGTCGCGTCGAACGATGCCACGTTGGGGGTCCGCGCCTTGCGGAAGCGGTCGGACCAGCCGCCGACTTGACGAGCGACATACCCTTCGCCGCGGCTGAGACTTTGCAGTCCGACGGCCTCGACGTCCACCTGGTGCAGCTGGACGAGCCGGTCCACGACCGCGAGGCAGAGGCGCCGGGTCGCGGCCGCGTCGAGATCGAAGTCCGCGGGTGGGTCCTTGCGGAGGATCAGGCCGTCGAGCCATTCCATCACGTAGAAGTCGGTGCCGATGACAGCCCCGTCCTCGCAGCGAGCCACCATCGTCGGCACATACGGATAGGCCGCCGCGAGCTTGCTCTGGACGGTGAACTCCCGCCCCATGTCGTGGGCGCTCTTGGCCCGGGTGCCGGCGGGAGGACGTCGCAAGATCAGCCGGGTCTCGGGATAGACGAGCTCGTAGGTGAGGTTCGAAGCTCCGCCGACGAACTGGCGCACCGCCGGTACGCCGGTGAGCGCCGGGCACTGCCGCCGAAGCCACGCCGCGACTGCCTCGACGTCGAACGCGTCCTCGGCACGGACA
>JACCVZ010000202.1 GCA_013697905.1 Nocardioidaceae bacterium | reverse complement strand
GCAGCGTCGGCATCTCGGCGTGCTCCATCTGGAGCACGTCCATCCACGTCTCGTTCTGCCGGATCAGGTCGAACTTCGAGCCGTCTGCACCCCACACGATCGGGCCGATGCCTTCGGCTTCGGCGGGTCCGATCACGGCGGCGCCGGCGCCGTCGGCGAAGATGAACGCCGTACCGCGGTCGGTGGGGTCGGTGATGTCGGAGAGTCTTTCCACCCCGATGACCAGCACGTACTTCGCGCTGCCGCAGCGCACCATGTCGCTTGCCATTCCGACTCCGTGGCAGAAGCCGGCGCAGGCGGCGGAGATGTCGAACGCGGCGGCCGGACTGGCTCCCAGCTCCTCGGAGATGAGCGGTGCGACGGCAGGTGTCTGCATCAGGTGCGAAACGGTAGCCACGATGACACAGTCGATCTGGGCGGCTGCTATGCCCGAACGCTCGATCGCCTTGCGCGACGCCTCGACGCTCATCAGCTGCACGGTCTCGTGCGGCTCGGCGAAGCGGCGCTCGATGATGCCGGATCGGGTGCGGATCCACTCGTCGCTGGAGTCGATGTGCTGGCAGACCTCGTCGTTGCTGACGACACGGCTGGGCCGGTAACCGCCGATGCCGAGGATGGCGGTGTGCCCGGCACCCTGGGCGGTCGCGATGGAGGCGGTCATGTCACTCGCTTTCGGGGTGCAGGCGCACCAGGGGTTGACCCGGGGAGACGAGGTCGCCGTCTTCGACCACCCACTCGACGATGGTGCCACCGTACGGCGCGACCACCGGCGTACGGCCACGCAGGTTCTGGACCTCGCCGATGACGAGGTCGGGGCTGAGCAGCGTGCCGAGCGGGATGTCGACCGCCTGTACGAACGTGCCCTTGCCGGGCGAGACCAACATCCGCCAGGTCGGCGTGGAGTCGATAGGGGATGCGTCGCCATGCTTGTCGGCGAACGCGCGGGCGTCGTCGAGCTGCTCGGGCGTCTTCAGCGCGAACGTCTCGACCCCTTTGAGCTGACGCTTCGCGATGCTGACGAGGGTCCCGGCGGGAGGCATCTCCAAGATCCCGGTGACACCGAGGTCGGACATCGACTGCATGCAGAGGTCCCAACGCACCGGGTTGCGCACCTGGGTGACGAGGCGGGTGATCACCTCGCGTCCGTCATGGATCACCTGGCCGTCGCGGTTGGAGATCAGCCTGGTGCGGGTGTCGCGGGTCGTCATCGCCTTGGCGAGCCGGCTGAGCACAGTGACGGCCGGCTGCATGTGCTCGGTGTGGAACGCCCCAGCGACGCTCAGCGGGATCAGCCGCGCCTTCTCCGGACCGTCGTCGGTGAGCGCCCGCAACTGCTCGGTGGTGCCGGCCGCGACGATCTGCCCGGCGCCGTTGTCGTTGGCAGCGATGAGGCCGTGTCGCTCGAGGGTGGTGTGGACGTCGTCCCGGTCGCCGCCCAGCACCGCCGTCATACCGGTCGGCGTTCTCGCGGACGCCTCCGCCATCGCTCGACCCCGCTCGCGGACGAAGACCATCGCCTGCTCGGCGGTGACGACGCCGGCGCCGCTGGCGGCGGCGATCTCACCCACGCTGTGACCGGCCACCGCACCGATCCGTCCGTAGGCGTCGGCTGGGTGCGGGAAGAGCGCGAGCGCGGCCAGCAGGCTCGAGGCGACAAGCAGCGGCTGGGCGACAGCGGTGTCGCGGATCGTCTCCGCATCTGCCGCCGTGCCGTAGTCGGCAAGGTCGAGGCCGCTCACCGCAGACAGCCAGTTGAGGCGGTCCGCGAAGTCATGATCCTCGAGCCAGGGCGCCAGGAAGCCGGGTGTCTGGGCACCCTGACCGGGCGCGACGATCACGAGCACCTCCCCATCATGCCGGGTCGCATGGTCGACACTGCGGTTGTGCGGAGACGAAAGTTGACGGGGGGTTGTTGTGAGATACCTACAACGTCGTCGAGTGGCCGAGCAGCCGCCCGAGGGTCAGCGCGAGCCGAAGCGTATACGCGTCGCGCGCATCCGCCGGTGAGAGTCCCGTGACGTCGGCGATCCTGCGCAATCGATAGCGGACGGTGTTGGGGTGGACGAACAGCAAGCGTGCCGTTGCCTCGATCGAACCACTCGTGTCGACGTACGCCGTGAGGGTGTCCAGCAGCCCCGAGCCGGCGTCGCGCAGCGGCTCGTAGACCGCCGCCACCAGCTCGCGGCGGGCGTGGCCGTCGCCGGACAGAGCACGCTCGGGCAGCAGGTCCTCGCTCGAGACCGGGCGCGGAGCGTCCGGCCAGGCGACGGCGGCGCGAAGTCCGGCCACGGCGGAGCGGGCCGACCGATTGGCGACCAGCAGGTCGCCGACGACTGGTCCCGCCACGACGGCGCCGTCACCGAAGTGGTCAGCGATGCCGCTGGCGGCTTTATCGGGATCATCGACGCCGCCCAGGACGACGACCATCCGCTCACCCTGCACGGCGCACAGCGCGTCGAGGTGGCGGGCTCGGGCAGACCGCTTGATCGCGTCGACGACGGTTGCAGAGTCTGCCTGGGGGGTAAAGCCGAGCACCACGCAGACACCGCTGGTGGAGACCCAGCCGAGGGCCGTGGCGCGGGACCGGATGGCCTCGTCCGCCTCGCCACGAAGCACGGAGTCGACGACCAGTGCTTCGAGCCGGGCGTCCCAGGCGCCGCGTTGCTCGGCGGCGCTCGCGTAGACCTCGGCGGCCGCGAAGGCGATCTCGCGGGAGTACAGCATCAGGGCGTCACGCACCGACGCGGCGTCTGCTGGCAAGGCCACCTTGTCGACGTGGGTCTCCATGACAGCGATGGTGGTGCGGATCATCTCGACCGTCTGCTGGAGGGTGACGGCGCCCGTCAGCTCACGAGGTGCCGTACCGAACACGTGGGCGGTGACAGCGGGCCGGTGGGGCTGGGGGTCGCCATACCAGTCCACGAACGACGAGATGCCCGCCCCGGCGATCAGCCCGATCCAGGAGCGATCCTCGGCGGTGAGCGCGCGAAACCAGGGGAGCTGGTCGTGCATCTTGGCGATGGCGGCTTGAGTCAACGTCCCGACAGACTTCTCGAGTCGCCTGGTCGCCGCCTCCCGGTCGCGTGCCATATCGCGAGCCTACCCACCCGAGTTGTGAAATCTCGACAAATGCCGCGAGGTAGGTTGGCGCCGGTCCGAACCTACCGGGCTTCTTGGCCAGCGGCTCCTCGTAGCGCTGGAGGTCGGCGGCGCGGAGCGTGCCGGATGCGGCAGGATGGCGATGTGGACGGGATTGAGGCGCTGTCGGAGATCGCCTTCT
>JACCVZ010000189.1 GCA_013697905.1 Nocardioidaceae bacterium | reverse complement strand
GGCATGGATGCTCACCCGCGACCAGACGCCGCTGCCGCACTCACCAGCACGGCCGGCCTGACCGGCATCGCGCCAATCGGTTTCGGGTCTGCTCGGCGGATGTCAGTGATGGGCGCTGGGAGCGAGCAGCCGTTCGATGTCGGGCTCGGCCTCCGTCGTACTCACGAACAACAGCTCGTCGTGCGCCTCGATCGTCGCGTCCGGGTCGGGCGAGTGCACGTGTCCCTCGCGCAGCACGGCGACCAGTGAGGTGTCCGCCGGCCACGGCACCTCGGCGATCGTGCTGCCGACGAACGGCGAGTCGTCCGGAAGCGTGAGCTCGACCATGTTGGCCTCGCTCTGCTGGAACGTGAACAGCCGCACGACGTCGCCGACGGTCACCGCCTCCTCGACAAGCGCCGACATGATGCGCGGCGTCGACACGGCGATGTCGACCCCCCACGCCTCGTTGAAGAGCCACTCGTTGGATGGGTGGTTCACTCTCCCGACAGTTCTCGGCACCGCGAACTCGGTCTTGGCCAGCAAGGCGATGACGAGGTTGGCCTTGTCGTCGCCGGTGGAGGCGATCACGACGTCGCAGCGCTGCAGCGCCGCCTCGTCGAGCGAGGACAACTCGCACGCGTCGGCCAGCAGCCACTCGGCCTTGGGCACGGTCGCGGCCTTGATCGCTCGCGGATCCTTGTCGATGAGGAGCACCTCGTGTCCGTTCTCGAGCAGCTCCGCGGCGACAGACCTGCCGACCGCGCCGGCTCCGGCGATCGCGACGCGCATCAGCTCTCCTCCGGTCCGGCAGAGATCGCCTTGTTCGTCTTCTCTGCGGTGGCCTCGGCCATCACCAGGTGCAGGTCGTCCCCGTCCTGCAGCACTGTGTCGGACGCCGGCAGCATGCCCTCACCCAGCCTGGTGAGGAAGGCGACCCGGGCGCCTATCGCATCCAGTTCGGTGAGCCGATGGCCCACCCAGGCCTCTGGGGTGGGCACGACCTCGATCCGGATCAGCCCAGAGGGGTCGCGCCAGTCGGGCTCCGAACCCTCCGGGAGAAGTCGCCGGACGATTTGGTCGGCAGTCCAGCGCACCGTCGCCACCGTGGGGATGCCGAGCCGCTGGTAGACCTCTGCGCGTCCGGGGTCGTAGATCCGCGCCACCACGTTGTCGATGCCGAACGTCTCACGGGCCACCCGCGCGGAGATGATGTTGGAGTTGTCACCGCTGCTGACGGCTGCGAACCCCCCCGCGTCGCCGATGCCGGCCGTCTTGAGTACGGCCTGGTCGAATCCGTAGCCGGTCACCTTGTCGCCGCTGAAGTTCGGGCCCAGACGGCGGAAGGCGTCGGGATTGTTGTCGATGATGGCGACCGTATGACCTCGGTCCTCGAGGTTGCGGGCCAGGGTCGAGCCCACCCGACCGCATCCCATGATCACCACATGCACGAGTCACTCCTGGCGTACGGCGTCCGGTGTCGGCAGCGGTCGGCTGGCCGCCTGTCTCGTCAAGTGACGCTACACCGAGGCGGCGGTGGCCGTGCGTGTACCTGTGGCGCGGAGGCGTAGGAAGCGCACTAGCATCGCGGGAGTGGGCATCCAGGACGTGGGAAAGCGGTTGCTGCTCGGCCGAAAGCTGCGCAACACCCAACTAGGGGAGACGTTGCTTCCCAAACGCATTGCCCTCCCCGTCTTCGCGAGCGACGCGCTGTCGTCGGTGGGCTATGCGCCGGACGAGATCTTCCTGACCCTGTCGGCGGCCGGGTTGGCCTACTACACCGTGTCGTGGAAGATCGGCATCTGCGTTGCTCTCGTCATGCTGGTGGTGATCGCGTCCTACCGGCAGAACGTTCAGGCGTACCAGTCCGGTGGCGGTGACTACGAGGTCGCTACCACGAACGTCGGATCCGTCGCTGGCCTCACCGTGGCCAGTGCGCTGATGGTCGACTATGTGCTCACCGTGGCGGTGTCGATCTCCTCGGCTGCGCAGTACGCCGCCGCCGCCATCGAGCCGCTGCAGGACCATGAGGCCACCGTGGCGATCGTCGCGGTCGTCTTCTTGATGACGATGAACCTGCGCGGCGTCAAGGAGTCAGGGACGTTGTTCGCGGTCCCCACGTACATCTTCATGTTCTCGATCTTCGCAATGACACTGTGGGGCTTCTTCCGCTACTTTCGCGGGACGCTGCCCAAGTCCGAGCTCGCCGACTACAGCATCCAAGGCACTCAGACCATCGTGGGGGGCTTCGGCAGCTTCGCGCTCATCTTCTTGATCCTGCGTGCCTTCGCGTCCGGGTCGGCTGCGCTCACCGGCGTAGAGGCGATCAGCAACGGGGTGCCTGCGTTTCGCAAGCCGAAAGGCACAAACGCCGCAAGGACGCTGCTGCTCCTCGGCACCATCGCCGTGACCATGGGGCTGTCGATCCTGGTGCTCGGCAACCTGATGGACGTCAGGCTGGCCGACGTCGACAACGGGGTGCGCCTCCTCGACCCGCAGGGCAAGCTGATGTCGGTCGACTTCAACCAGGACCCGGTGATCGGGCAGCTCGCGCTAGGGATCTTCGACCACTTCAAGCCGGGCTTCTATCTCGTGGCTGCCGCGACCGGCGTCATCTTGGTCTTGGCGGCCAACACCGCCTTCAACGGGTTTCCCGTACTGGCGTCGATCCTGGCCAGCGACGGCTACCTGCCGCGCCAGCTGCACACCCGCGGCGACCGGCTCGCCTTCTCCAACGGCATCGTGCTGCTGGCGGGCTTCGCGATCCTGCTGATCTACGCCTTCGACGCCCAGGTCACCAAGCTGATCCAGCTCTACATCGTCGGTGTGTTCGTGTCGTTCACGGTGAGCCAGACCGGCATGGTCCGGCACTGGACGCGACACCTGCGGCACGAAAAGGACGTACCGGCGCGCCGCCGCATGCAGCGCAGCCGCGTGATCAACGCCATCGGCCTCACCGTCACGGCGCTTGTCCTGGTCATCGTGCTCATCACGAAGTTCACGCACGGGGCGTGGATCGCGATCCTCGCCATGACCATCTTGTTCTTCCTGATGCGCGGTGTCCGCCACCACTACGACTTGGTGGCCCGCGAGCTCGCCGTGGGCGAGCACGACACGTCGCTGCCGTCACGCATCCACGCGATCGTGCTGGTGTCCAAGGTGCACAAGCCCACGCTCCGGGCGGTTGCATACGCCCGGGCCTCCCGGCCCAACACTCTCGAGGCGATCACTGTCGACGTGGACGACGAGACGACCAAGGGACTGCTCGCGCAGTGGGACGCCACCGGCCTGCCCGTGCCGCTGAAGGTGCTCGCCTCGCCGTACCGGGAGATCACCAAGCCGATACTCGACTACGTGCGCGAGCTTCGACGTCGAAGCCCTCGCGACGTGGTCACCGTCTACATCCCGGAGTACGTCGTCGGGCGCTGGTGGGAGCAGATCCTGCACAACCAGACGGCGCTGAGGTTGAAGGGCAGGTTGCTGTTCACACCGGGTGTGATGGTCACATCGGTCCCGTTCCAGCTGATGTCGTCGGCTGCGGCGCAGCGGCGGGCCGACCGTGAGGACGATGCCGGCGGCGCGGTGCGTCGCAGCGTCTTCACCGACGCGCGACGTGCCCGTGCCCGGGGCAGTCGTACTTCGGGTGACGACGAGAGTGACTGAGCCTGTCGTCGGCCTCGAGGTCGTCGTCGACGTCGGACCGGTCGCGCACGGCGGCCACCACGTCGCCCGGCACGACGGCCGGGTGATCTTCGTGCGGCATGCCATCGCCGGTGAACGGGTGCGGGTCCGCATTACCGAAGGCCACTCCGAGTCGCGCTTCCTACGAGCCGACGCGATCGAGGTGCTCGCGGCGTCGCCAGACCGTGTCGAGGCGCTTTGCCCCCACGCTGGGCCAGGGTTGTGCGGTGGCTGCGACTTTCAACACATCGCGTTGCCCAGGCAGCGGTCGATGCTCGCCGCCGTGGTGTCCGAGCAGCTGCAGCGGCTGGCCGGCATCAGCTGGGAAGGCGAGGTCGAGCCGGTGCCCGGTGACGCCGACGGGCTTGGCTGGCGCACGCGGGTGCGGTTCGCCGCCACCACGGACCGACGGCCCGGGCTGCACCGCCATCGGTCCGACGGCATACTGCCGATCGACCGATGCCTGATCGCCGACTCCCGGTTGCCCGACGTCTCGAGCGCTCTGCTGGCGGGCGCAGACGAGGCACAGGCCGTGGTCACCTCCACCGGCGAACGTGTCGTCGTCACCAGCCCTGCCGATGCGCCACTGGTCACCGAGACGGTGAGTGGGCTGCAGTTCCAGGTGCACGCGGGGGACTTCTGGCAGGTGCACCCCGGCGCCGCCGAAGCGCTCACGACCGCGGTGCTCGCCGGGTTGGCGCCCCAGCCAGGGGAGCGTTGTTGGGACCTGTACGCCGGCGCGGGGCTGTTCGCGGCAGTGCTCGCCGCGGCGGTGGGAGAGTCCGGCGCGGTCGTCGCGGTCGAGTCGCACCGGCGGAGCGCGGCCGCCCTGGGTGCGAACGTCGCTGACCGGCCCCAGGTGCGCTCCGTCGCCCAACCTGTCGAGACGTTCGTCCGCAGCCGCGCCGCCCAGGGGCGGCTTGATCTGGTGGTCCTGGACCCGCCGCAGTCGGGTGCTCGAAAGGCGGTGGTTTCCGGCATCGCGCGGCAGCGCCCCCGTGCCGTGGCGTATGTCGCCTGCGACCCGGCCGCACTGGCTCGCGACCTGGCGACGTTTGCGGCACACGGATATCGGCTGGACTCGCTGCGGGCCTTCGCCCTCTTCCCGATGACCCACCACGTGGAGTGCGTCGCCATCTGCGTCCCACGACACCCCGATTCGTCCGAATGAGCGCACAGCATCTACCCGGCGATCACCCGGACGAATCGAGGACCAGCGACTGGTGTATCTTGATGTCAAGATAGTCGCTCCCGGGGTTGCGTCGCGCATGCGGCCGCGGTCGGCGAGGATGTGAGTCAGTCCTGTCGTGGCATCGACCGGACGCAGCGCCGAAGGAGGCGACAGATGAGCAGCGTGGACAGCTTCGGGGCCGAAGGCACCCTCGAGGTCGACGGGGCGTCGTACACGGTCTATCGGCTGTCAGCCGTCACCGGTGAGGGCCTTGACGTCGCGAGCCTGCCGTACAGCCTCAAGGTGCTGCTGGAGAACCTGCTCCGCAGTGAGGATGGCGCGAGCATCACCTCCGACGACGTCCGTGCGCTCGCGAGCTGGGATGCGGACGCCGAGCCCAGCAAGGAGATCCAATACACCCCGGCGCGGGTGATCATGCAGGACCTCACCGGCGTGCCGGCGATCGTCGACCTCGCCACCATGCGTGAGGCGATGCAGGACCTCGGCGGCGACCCCGCCAAGATCAACCCGCTGGCTCCCGCCGAGCTGGTGATCGACCACTCCGTCATCGCCGACGTGTTCGGCACGACGGCCGCGTTCCAGCGCAACGTCGAGATCGAGTATGAGCGCAACTTCGAGCGCTACCAATTCCTGCGGTGGGGCCAGGGCGCCTTCGACAACTTCAAGGTCGTGCCGCCGGGGACCGGCATCGTGCACCAGGTCAACATCGAGCACCTGGCGAAAGTCGTCTTCACCCGAGGCGTCGACGGAATCACTCTCGCGTATCCCGACACCTGCGTCGGCACCGACTCGCACACCACGATGGTCAACGGGCTCGGTGTGGTCGGCTGGGGTGTCGGCGGTATCGAGGCCGAGGCGGCCATGCTCGGTCAACCGGTGTCGATGCTGATCCCTCGCGTCGTCGGCTTCAAGCTGTCCGGAGAGCTCCCCGAGGGCGCCACCGCCACCGATCTGGTGCTGACGATCACCGAGCAGCTTCGCCAGCACGGGGTGGTGGGCAAGTTCGTCGAGTTCTACGGGCCCGGCGTCGCTGCCGTACCCCTCGCGAACCGTGCCACCATCGGCAACATGTCGCCTGAGTACGGCTCCACGATCGCGGTGTTTCCCATCGACGACGAGACGATCAACTACCTCCGTCTGACCGGTCGGCGCGACGACCAGCTCGCCCTGGTCGAGGCCTACGCCAAGGAGCAGGGACTCTGGCATGATCCCGATGCCGAGGCGCGGTACTCGGAGTACCTCGCGCTCGACCTGGTCACCGTCGTCCCCTCGATCGCCGGCCCGAAACGCCCCCAGGACCGCATCTCGCTGACCGAGGCCAAGGAAGGGTTCCGCTCGGCGCTCACCAACTATGTCGACGAGGTGGACTCGGTGGAAGCTGGCCACGATGGGGAGCACGGCATCGGGTCACGCGTCGACGAAGGATCAGCGGACTCCTTCCCAGCGTCCGATCCGGTCGCCGTCGGCTCCGCAGGCAACGGCGTCGGCCGGCCGCACGAGTCGGGCCATGCCACCGACCGGCCGTCGCGGCCGACCCGGGTCGACCTCGAGGACGGTTCATCGTTCGAGATCGACCACGGTGCGGTCGCGATCGCCGCGATCACCTCGTGCACCAACACCTCCAACCCCTCGGTGATGATCGGGGCAGCCCTGCTGGCCAAGAACGCCGTCGACAAGGGGCTGACCAGCAAGCCGTGGGTGAAGACGACACTGGCTCCGGGTTCGAAGGTGGTCACCGACTACTACGAGCGGTCCGGTCTGACGCCGTACCTCGAGAAGCTCGGCTTCAACCTTGTCGGCTACGGGTGCACCACCTGTATCGGCAACTCCGGCCCCCTCATTCCGGAGGTGAGCGCCGCCGTCAACCACGCAGACCTCGCGGTCGTCTCGGTTCTCTCCGGAAACCGCAACTTCGAGGGCCGCATCAACCCCGACATCAAGATGAACTACCTCGCGTCGCCGCCGCTCGTGGTCGCATACGCACTCGCCGGATCGATGGACGTCGACCTCTTCAACGAACCGCTGGGACAAGACACCGCCGGCAACGACGTCTTCCTCGCGGACATCTGGCCCTCCCCGGCCGAAGTCGAGGAGATCGTCGCCAGCTCGATCACCGCAGAGATGTTCGCGAAGGACTACGCCGACGTCTTCGCCGGTGACGAGCAGTGGAAGTCACTGCCGACACCCGAGGGCGACACGTTCGCCTGGGCCGACGACTCGACGTACGTCCGGAAGCCGCCGTACTTCGAGGGAATGCCGACCGAGCCCGAGGCTGTCGAGGACATCACCGGTGCTCGCGTCCTGGCGAAGCTGGGTGACTCGGTGACCACCGACCACATCTCCCCGGCCGGCGCGATCAAGAAGGACTCACCGGCCGGGAGCTACCTCGCCGACAACGGTGTCGAGCCACGGGACTTCAACTCCTATGGGTCACGCCGAGGAAACCACGAGGTGATGATCCGCGGCACGTTCGCCAACATCCGGCTGCGCAACCAGCTCGCTCCCGGCACCGAAGGTGGTTTCACCCGCGCCTTCGTCGAAGGTGCCGGCAGCGACGGTGGGGGTGGCGGCGACGACGTCAGGACCATCTATGACGCGTCGGTGGCGTACGCCGAGGCCGGCACCCCGCTGGTGGTGCTCGCCGGGAAGGAGTACGGCTCCGGCTCCTCGCGGGACTGGGCCGCCAAGGGGACCGCCCTGCTCGGAGTCAAGGCGGTCATCGCGGAGTCGTACGAGCGAATCCACAGGTCGAACCTGATCGGCATGGGCGTGCTCCCGCTGCAGTACCCCGAAGGCCAAACCGCCGAGTCGCTTGGCCTCAGCGGTGAGGAGACGTTCGACATCAGCGGTGTCACCGCCCTCAACCAGGGCTCGACGCCGAGCGCAGTGAAGGTCAAGGCGGCGAAGGCGAGTGAGAACGGTGTGGAGTTCAACGCGGTCCTCCGCATCGATACCCCGGGCGAGGCCAGCTACTACCGCCACGGTGGCATCATGCAGTACGTCCTGAGGAGCCTCCTGTGACCGGTCCGAAGCCTGCCCCGCTGATCCGGTGATACTCGGTATCAGCTCGTCGGTCTTCATCGTCTTGGCGTTGACTGTGCTGGTCGGTGCCGCCGTCCAGGGACTCGTCGGACTCGGGGTCGGGCTGGTGGCAGCGCCCGTCACGACTTTGTTGGCACCCGACTTGATGCCCGGGCTGCTGCTCTGGCTGGCAGCAGGGATGCCGCTGGTCACGTTGCTGCGCGAGCACCATGCGATCGACTGGCGGGGATTGGGTTGGTCGGTGCCGGGTCGTGTGCCGGGCACTGTCCTCGGCGTCGCGGTCGTGGCGTGGTTCTCTGAACGCGAACTCGGCGTCGCTGTGGGGTTGATGGTGCTGGTCGCTGTCGTCCTCACCGTCAAGACTGTCCGGCTGCCCGTGAACCGGGTCACCTTGATGAGCGCGGGCTTCGTCTCAGGGGTCACTGGTACTGCCACCTCGATCGGTGGGCCCCCGCTGGCTCTGCTCTACCAGCACCGTGAACCACGCCAGATTCGTAGCACGCTGGCCGTCTACTTCGTCTTCGGTGCCGCACTCAGCCTCATCGGTCTCGCCATTGCCGGCTCCCTTGAGGTGCGCGAGCTACTACTGGGACTCCTCTTCGCGCCATCTCTCGTCGCTGGTGTCGTGGTGTCAGGTGTGCTGCGCCGCCGAGTCGACCCGGGTCACATCCGGCACGGCGTACTGGCCGTCTGCGGTCTGTCCGCACTCGTCCTAGTGGTCCGTAGCCTGACCGGGGGAAGCTAGCTACGAGCACGCGCCGTGACTGTGTCGTGTGCGACGTGCATCGGAGACGTCCGCCGCCCAGGCCCGACGCGCGGCGCGCGCATACAGAGGATGCCTGGCGTCGATGCGATCATCCAGGCATGAGGACAAAAGGCTGGTCGAGGTGAGCGCCTACACCTGGGAGCAGCTGGCAGCCGCCACCCTGCGGCGACAGTTCCCCGAGGTTCCCGGACGGGGGCGGGCCGCAGTCGTCGAGCTGGTCCGCCGGGTGGGGCCGATCCAGTCACAGGTGGCGCGGGCGCCGTTCGTCACGGTGGCGGCACGGCTCCCAGGCGCGTCGTACGACGACATCACCGCCGCCTATGAGGCGTATGACTTGGTGCGAGGGAGCAACCTGCGAGGCACCGTGCACACGTGCACCCGTGAGCAGCATCCGGTCCTCGACGCCGTTACCAGGCGCGCGCTTGCGAATCTCTGGCGCCGCAGCCTCACGCTCGAGCGCGTCAGCGTAGAGAGGTGCCGGGCGGAGATGGAGCGGTTCGCGACTGGGCGGTGGCGGGGCCCGGACCAGCTACGCGAGCACCTGTCCAGCTGGCTGGCGTCCGTCGAGTCGGCGGCGTCAGCGGAGACGTCCCGTACGTCGGGGGTCGGCCGCGCCATGGCGCACAGCCACAGCGCACTCATCCGGCGACCGACGACGGGTGGTTGGGACCGCCAGACACAACCGGGCTACCGCGTCGCCGCCGACGTGTGGGGAGTCCCGTCGTCACCCCTGCTCACCGACCGCGACGCGGCCCTGGTCGCGCTGACGCGCATGCACCTGGCGGCGTACGGTCCCGCCAACCGGCGCGACATCGCCTGGTGGAGCGGAGCCGGCCTGCGCGGCATCGACATGGCACTGGTTGCGCTGGCAGACGAGCTGTCCGAGCGACCGGGCCCCGACGGCCAGCCCTACTACGACCTCGTCGAGGCATCGACGGGCGGGTACGCAGATCCAGGGCTGCGGCTGCTGCCCGAGTACGACGCGCTGGTCGTCGGCTACGACCCCACGAGCAGGGACCGCTTCCTCGATCATGACCATCTGCGGTTCTTCTGGCTGATGGCCAACGGCTCCTTCTCGTCGGCGGTCCTGCACAACGGCCGGTTGGCAGCCTCCTGGAAGTTCGCTGGTTCGGGCTCCTCGCGACGGATCGAGCTCCGGATGTTCCCGGGCCGGCCCCGTCTGGACGAGTCAGACCTGGCAGACCAGGTCGCGGCCCTCGAGACGGCCCTCGATATGCATGTTGCCGACCTCGTCGTCACGCGGGGATGACCAGAAGCCGCCACGCTGTGAACGTCGCGGTAACGGCTGCAGCCGCGGTCACCTGAGTGCTTGGCAGACTGGGGCGATGAGTCCTGAGGCCATCGACATTCGCAGCTACCGCGACGGCGACCGTGATGCGGTGCTGGCGCTGGCTCCGCGGCTCGCCGAAGGCGTCGCTGCGTGGCGCCACCCGGATGCGGTGCTCGTGGCCGTCCGGGGGTGGGTGTCTGCGGCTCTCGGCCGAGCCGCTGACAGCGGCCAGGCAGTATTCATCGCCGAGGTCGACGGGCAGGTGGTCGGCTTCGTCTCCGTGGCCGAGCGCACCCACTTCACCGGGGTGACCGATGGGTACGTCGGCGAGCTCGTCACCGCGGCCCAATGGGGTCGGCGCGGGGTCGGCCGCTTGCTGATGGCGCGGGCCGAGGAGTGGGCGCGGGCGCGTGGGTTGGCGCACCTGACGTTGGAGACCGGAGCTCCAACTACGCTGCCCAGGCCTTCTACACCGCTCTCGGTTACGTGACGGAGGACGTGAGGCTGACCAAACCGCTGTAGCCCGCGCCGTTCCGGACTTTCGACGCAGCCGTCGCCTATATCACGGCGCGGAGCCGATCGGCGTAACGTTGCGCCTCGGCCGCATCGGCGTATCTGGTACGTGGCCAGAAGAACCCACGCAGGCCGTCACCCTTCGTCCGCGGGACGACGTGGATGTGCAGATGCGGCACCGACTGCGACACGACGTTGTTCATCGCGACGAACGAGCCCTGTGCGCTGAGCACCGTCGGCATCGCAGCCGCGAGTCGCTGCACCGCGCCGAACAGCGGCGCCACCAAGGCGTCGGGCAGCTCGTCGAACGTCGCCACGTGTGTGCGCGGGCACACCAACGTGTGGCCTTTGAACAGCGGTCGGGTGTCGAGGAAACCCACCACGTCGGACGACTCGAGCACGACGTACGCCGGTTCATCCTGGGCCACGATCCGGCAAAACAGGCAGTCAGCGGACATCCCCGCAACCTAACCGGTCCGCCTCGCCCATGCCGGTGTCACCTCGATCACATCCGCACCGCAGCGGCCATCCGCTGTTCTCCACGCCTGTGTGCTCCTCGGGCTTGGCGCCACTGCGTGACGCGCGGATCATCGCTGCGGCGCTACTCAGGCTGCACTGACGCGACCACGAAGCAAGGACGCTGAGTTCGAGCGAAGAGGGCGGCGGATATCGTGGCAGCGGTGACAGATCTCGCGCCCACGACACTGCACGACATCTCCCTCCGGGAGGTGCGCACCCGCGACGCGTTCGTTCGGTGGAGCGTGCCTCTCGACGACGACACGGCTTGTTGGGCGGTGGGTTCCAGCGTGGCCCTCGTGCACCAACGGGCACCACGCCCGCTGCTGCCGTCGCCGTGGGCGGTTCTGCTCGGTCGCCGGCCGGAACTGCACCCGCTGGTCGCGGCGCTGCCTGGCCTCATCGGAGCGCCGCCCGCCGGAGTGACCATGTCGGCCGATTCCTACGACCTCATCCCAGCCGACTGGGGCCTCGCTGCCCGTGGCCACTGGGACTACATGGCGACGTCCACGGCGCCCCAGGTGTCGGGAGACGTGCGGATCGAGCCGGTCCACGACGTTGCCGTGGTCAACTCGGTGCTGGACGCCGACAACGCCGATGCCCACGCGCGTCCCGGTGACCCCGATGTGCAGTGCTGGCTGGGCATCGCCGACGGCTCGGGGATGGCGTGCGTCGGAGCACTCGTCACCACGCACAACGGTGGCGGGCATCTGCGCGCGATCACGACGCTCAGGCGGGCACGGGGGCAAGGTTATGGCGCCGCGCTCAGCGCCGCCTTGACCCGGCGCGGTCTCCTCCTGTCGCCGGAGGTGACGCTCGGGGTGTACTCCGACAACGTCGCCGCGATCCGACTCTACGAGCGGCTCGGGTACCGGCGCGTCCACCGGTTGACCTCGGCCGCGCGCCCGGAGCCGCTCGACCAGCTGGACGTCTGTTGAACCGCTCGAACACACGTTCGAACAACTGCTATGCTGGGCGTTGTGAGTCCCGCGTACGCCCCTCCCGGTTGGCCCGAGCAGGTGCGTCCGCCCGGGGCGCCTTGGTGGGAGGATACTGCGATCGGGTGGTTGCTCGACCAGTGCCCGCCGGACTACCGGATGTACCAGGGCCTGAAGCGGCACCCGGTGGTGCTCGCCCGGTTCACCGCGCTTCATACCGAGGCGAGCATGGCCGCGGCTCGACGGGGCATCTCCGAGGCCCGCACGATCCTGCGCGATGTGCTTCCCACCGAGTCGGTCGAGGGAGCGATCGCCATGTGGGAGCGCGAAGGCGCTCGGTTGATGCGCATCCGGCGCGCGGTCGGGCTGATCGAGGAGGCCTTTCGTGGCAAGGAGTTCCGCGCCCGGCTGTGAGCGTCCCAGGCGCCGATGCGGCTCGACCACACGCCCAGTCGGCGGCAGCTGAGTCGCGGAAGGCGCGACGATTAGACTCGACCTGGCCGGTGGCCGCCGGCCGAAGCGCGAGCGAGGAGACCTGATGGGCTTGCTGGACCAGATCAGTGGTCCGTGCGATGTCCGCGACCTCGACGAGCATCAGCTCACCGAGCTTGCGGCAGAGATCCGCACCTTCCTCGTCGACAAGGTCTCCAAGACCGGAGGGCACCTCGGCCCGAACCTTGGGGTGGTCGAGCTGACGATGGCAATCCACCGGGTCTTCGACTCTCCGCACGACCGCATCGTCTTCGACACCGGCCACCAGTCATACGTCCACAAGATCCTCACCGGCCGCAGGGACGGCTTCGCGACGCTGCGCCAGCAGGGTGGGATGTCCGGATACCCCAGCCAGGCAGAGTCCGCGCACGACATCGTCGAGAACTCGCACGCCTCCACGTCGCTTTCCTACGCTGACGGTCTGGCCAAGGCCTACGTCGTGCGGGGCGAGGACCGCCATGTCGTTGCGGTGGTCGGCGACGGGGCGCTCACCGGCGGCATGACGTGGGAGGCGCTCAACAACATCGCCGCAGCCCATGACAGCAAGCTCGTCATCGTCGTCAACGACAACGGGCGCTCCTACAGCCCGACCGTCGGGGGACTCGCCGACCACCTCTCCGGGCTACGCACCGACCCGCGCTACGAACGGGTGCTTGACGAGGTGAGGACCAAGCTGGCCCGCACCAAGCTCGTCGGCCCGCCGCTCTACGACGCCCTGCACGCGATCAAGAAGGGTCTGAAGGACGCGTTGGCGCCGCAAGGCATGTTCGAGGACCTGGGTCTCAAGTACGTCGGCCCGGTCGACGGGCACGACCTCGGCGCGCTCGAGCAAGCCCTGTCACAGGCAAAGAACTTCAACGGCCCGGTGATCGTGCATGCCATCACCACCAAGGGGCTCGGCTACCCGCCCGCCGAGCAGCACGTCGAGGACAACCTGCACTCGCTCGGCGGTGCGTTCGACCCAGAGACCGGTGAGCTGCTGGCGAGTGCTGCGACCATCTGGACCGACGTGTTCCGCGAAGAGCTCGTCCAGCTCGGTGCCGAGCGTGACGACATCGTGGCGGTCACCGCCGCGATGCTCCACCCCACCGGGCTATACGGCTTCGCGGCGGCGTACCCCGAGCGCACCTTCGACGTGGGCATCGCCGAGCAGCACGCTGTTACGTCGGCAGCCGGCATGGCGATGGCAGGTCTGCACCCGGTGGTGGCGATCTATGCGACGTTCCTCAACCGGGCGTTCGACCAGGTGCTGATGGACGCTGCGCTGCACCACTGCGGGATCACCCTGTTTCTCGACCGGGCTGGCGTCACCGGTGAGGACGGCCCGTCCCACAACGGCATGTGGGACATGTCGATTCTCCAGGTGGTGCCCGGCCTACGGCTCGCAGCCCCTCGCGACGGTGCCCGGCTGCGCGAACAGCTCAGGCAGGCGGCCGCCGTCGATGATGCCGTCACGGTGCTCCGCGTCCCCAAGGGCGCGGTGCAGCCCGACCTGGAGGCAATCGAGCGGGTCGGCTCGTACGACGTGATGGCGCAGGCCGGCAACCGCGACGTGCTGATCGTCGCGGTCGGCCCGATGGTGGCGACCTGCCTCGACGTGGCGCAGCGGCTCGGCGCACAGGGGATCGGGGTCACTGTTGTCGACCCGTTGTGGGTGAAGCCGGTTGAGACTGACCTGGTCGAGCTGGCTCGTGCGCATCGCCTGGTGGTCAGCGTCGAGGAGAATGGTCGGGTGGGTGGCTGCGGCAGTGTGCTCTGCCAGGCGCTGGCCGACGCCGAGGTCACCTTGCCGACGATGGTGTTTGGCATCCCTCAGCAGTTCCTCGACCACGCGAAGCGGCCTGTCATCCTCGACGAGGTGGGTCTGACGGCCCAGCCGCTCGCCCGGGAGATCACTGCTCGGGTGGCCGCGCTCGACGGCGCCGACGCGCCTGACCACAAGGCTGTTGACACCGCCTGACCGGCTGCGTCCCCTCCGCGACCGCGAGTTGTGGAAGAAAGTGCATGGCGACACGCCGGCCGACTCGCGGCGTTCTCAGATGCCG
>JACCVZ010000187.1 GCA_013697905.1 Nocardioidaceae bacterium | reverse complement strand
GGCCGGCGACGACGGCATTGTGATCCGGATCCCCGAGACCGACGCCGAGCCCCCTGGCGCTTCGCTCTGCCTGTTCGAGCCCGACGAGATCGAAGACATCGTGACCACCGAGGTGGGCGGCTCGGCGTTGTTCGCCTCCCGGTTCCGCGAGTGCGCGGCGCGCGCCCTGCTGCTGCCACGACGCAACCCCGGCAAACGCTCCCCGCTGTGGCAGCAGCGTCAACGCTCCGCCGCCCTGCTCGAGGTCGCCAGCAAGTACGGCTCGTTCCCGATCGTGCTCGAGGCGGTCCGTGAGTGTCTGCGCGACGTCTACGACGTGCCGGCCCTCGTGCAGCTGACCCGCGACATCGAGGCCAGGCGCATCAGGGTCGTCGAGGTCGAGACCGGCACGCCCAGCGCGTTCGCCCGGTCGCTGCTGTTCGGCTACGTCGCGTCGTTCGTCTACGAAGGCGACTCCCCGCTCGCCGAGCGCAAGGCCGCCGCGCTCGCCCTCGACCCGGCGCTGCTCGGTGAGCTGCTGGGCCGCACCGAGCTCCGTGACCTGCTCGACCCCGACGTGGTCGATGAGGTCGCCCGCGAGCTGCAACGGCTGACGCCCGAGCGGGCGGCCAAGGACGTCGAGGGGCTCGCCGACCTGCTGCGGATGCTCGGCCCCCTCACCGTGGCAGACGTGCGAGAGCGCTCCGTGCCTGGCGCGGCGGTCGACGACTGGGTCACGGAGCTGACAGCGACGCGCCGCGCAGTGACGGTCCGGATCGGCGGCGACGAGCACGTGGCCGCCGTCGAAGACGTCGGCCGGTTGCGTGACGCGCTCGGCGTACCCGTGCCGCCGGGCGTCCCTGAAGCGTTCACCGAGCCCGTCGCCGACCCGCTGGGTGATCTGGTGGCAAGGTTCGCCCGCACCCACGGGCCTTTCACCACCGCGGAGGTCGCGAGCCGCTTCGGGCTGGGCCAAGCCATCGCACACGACGCACTGACGCGGCTCAGCGCCGCCGGCCGCGTCGCCGCAGGCGAGTTCCGGCCGCACGGGCACGGCAGTGAGTGGTGTGACGCCGAGGTGCTCCGTCGGCTGCGCCGCCGGTCGCTGGCGGCCGCCCGCAAGGAGGTCGAGCCGGCCGAGCCGGCTTCACTGGGGCGGTTCCTCCCGGCCTGGCAAAACGTCGGTGGGCGCCTGCGCGGCGCTGAAGGGGTGCTGGCTGCGGTCGAGCAGCTCGCCGGCTGCGCTGTGCCCGCATCTGCACTCGAACCCTTCGTGCTGCGCAGCCGGCTGCTCGACTACCACCCTTCGATGCTCGACGAGCTGACCTCGTCGGGTGAGGTGACCTGGGCCGGTGCGGGTGCGTTGCCCGGCACTGACGGATGGATCTCGCTGCACGTGGCCGACACCGCGCACCTGACGCTCCCCGACCACGGGACCGTCGAGCTCACTCCGACGCATGAGCAGGTCCTCGAGGTGCTGAGCCGCGGTGGCGGCTTCTTCTTCCGCCAGCTCTCCGACGCCGTCGGCTCGACCGACGACCAGCAGCTCGCGGCCGCGGTCTGGGACCTGACCTGGTCCGGACATCTCACCAACGACACGATCGCGCCACTGCGTTCGCTGCTTGGCGCCGGCCGCGGCAGCCACCGCTCTCGCCGGCAGACACCGCGCGGACGCGTGGGCGGCCAGTCGCCCGGTGCACGAGGATCGCTCGGCCGGGCCGGTCTGCCGTCACGCACCGGACCGCCGACGGTGGCCGGCCGCTGGTCGCTCACCCCCGATCGTGAGCCCGACCCCACCAGGCGTGCCCACGCCACGGCCGAGGCCCTGCTCGAGCGGCACGGCGTCGTCACCCGCGGTGCAGTGGTCAGCGAGCGCACCCCCGGCGGCTTCGCCGGCGTCTACAAGGTCTTGTCGGCGTTCGAGGAGTCCGGACGCTGCCGCCGCGGCTATTTCGTCGCGGGACTCGGCGCTGCCCAGTTCGGAGTGACGGGAGCCGTCGACCGGCTGCGCTCCATGTCGAACGAGGCTCGCGGCGCCGAGCCGACCGGCCCGAGCGCGCTGGTGCTGGCCGCGACCGACCCTGCCAACCCCTTCGGCGCAGCGCTGCCCTGGCCCGACCGGGCCAGCGACCTGTCCGGCGCCACCGGTCACCGCCCGGGGCGTAAGGCTGGTGCCGTCGTTGTGGTCGTCGACGGCGCGCTCGCGTTGTATGTCGAGCGCGGCGGCCGCACCCTGCTCACCTTCACCGCCGATCCCCTTCGGCTGCAGCCTGCGGTCGACGCGTTAGCACTGGCCGTACGAGACGGGGCGCTGGGCAAGCTCACCGTCGAGCGCGCCGACGGTGAGCACATCCTCGGTTCACCACTCTCGTCGGCGCTCGGGGCCGCCGGCTTCCATGCGACCCCGCGCGGCCTGCGGCTACGAAGCTGATACGGCCCCAGCATGCCCGAAGGCGACACCGTCTGGCGCACCGCCCACCGTCTCGACGCGGCGCTGCGCGGTCGCGTCCTCACGACCGCCGAGTTCCGTGTCCCGGCGTACGCCGAGGTCGATCTCACCGGCCAGCGGGTAGTCGAGACGGTCAGCAGAGGAAAGCATCTGCTGACCCGCCTCGACCAGATGACCCTGCACACGCATCTCAAGATGGAGGGGTCCTGGCACCTCTACAAGGTGGGCTCGCGCTGGCGCTCACCGGGTTTCCAGGCTCGGGTCGTGCTGGCGAACGACGTCTGGCAGGCCGTCGGGTTCCGGCTAGGTGTGGTCGATCTGGTGCCGCGCGATCAGGAGCACACTGTGGTCGGACATCTCGGTCCTGACGTGCTCGGTCCGGACTGGTCGCCGGCCGACGTCATGCGCCGGCTGGAGGCGCGTCCCGACCGGCCGATCGGTGAGGCACTGCTCGACCAGCGCAACCTGGCCGGCGTCGGCAACCTCTACAAGTGCGAGGTCTGTTTCGTGCTCGGCGTCCACCCGCTGATACCTGTGCGCGACGTCGAGGTGCTGCCCCAGCTGCTCGACAAGGTGCACCGGATGTTGGTCGCCAACAAGGACCGTGCCCAGCAGACGACCACGGGAAATGTGCGCCGCGGAGAACAGAACTGGGTCTATGCGCGTGCTGGGCGGCCCTGCCTGCGCTGCGGTACCTCGATCGCCGAACAGACCTTCGCCACCACCGACGACCTCGGGCGCGGTGTCACGCCATCCGACCCACCGGACCCTTGGGCCCCAGGGCCGACGACCGGTGGCGGGCCACGTCGCCGAGGCGCAGCATCGGCGGTGGGACGGCCGAGCCAGGCGCGGAGGACCTACTGGTGCCCCACCTGCCAACCCGCCCCCGACTGACGTCGGGTCGCTGCACCGCTTCGCGCGAGTCGGCTCGGCATGGCCGGCTGAGACGCAAAGCCACCGCTCTCAGGCGGCGACGTTGGTGACGTCGGCGCGGACCTTTGCCGTCGTCGCGACCGGGAGCGAGGTCAGACCAGCCACGGCCGCCTCCTCGCGAGCGAGCTCACCGCTCACCTCGGCCATCACCGTCGACAGTGGCAGCTCGAGTGCCTGACAAATGGCAGCGAGGCACTCCGACGATGCCTCCTTCTGCCCACGCTCAATCTCCGAGATATATCCCAGGCTCACCCGGGCGTCCGCGGACACGTCACGCAGAGTTCTGCCCTGGAGCAGGCGTTGCTGACGGAGCACATCTCCGAGAAGCCGGCGAAGCAAAATCATGGGTTGCTCCTCTCCACGGGGTCTGTACTCGTCGGGACCGGCTCTCGCTCCCTGCTTATCCACCACCAAGGCTACCGGGCGCCGGCTTCTTGCGCTCCTGACCCGGCAACAACAGCATCGCTGCGGCGTCCTCCTGCGCGAGGCAGTCAGACATCGAAGACCCGAGCACCCAGCAGGCGCAAAGCCACCACCACACTCGCCGCCCTGATCTCTGCTCGCGAACCGGACAACGCGAACTCTGTTGCGCTGACGCGTACGCCGGTCGGTCCGTCCGGACCTGCCACGCCGACATGAACCGTGCCGACTGGACGACCTTCCTGGCGGTCTGGCCCGGCAACGCCCGTGGTGGACACCCCCCAGACGCTGGCGAACACCGCGGTCGCGCGCGCCGCCATCGCGCAGGCAACTTCGGCCGACACCACCCCGTGGACGGCGATGAGGTCAGCATCGACGCCGAGCACATCGCATTTGACGTCGCTGGCGTAGGCCACTACCCCGCCCCGGACGACGGTCGACGACCCGGCGATGCTGGTCAGCGCCGCAGCCACCAATCCACCTGTCAGCGACTCCGCTGTTGCCAGCGTGTCTCCGCGCCGCTCCAGCGCCTTGAGGACGTCGGCCGCCACCACCCGCGCATCGGCATCGCTGTCGTGCCACCCGGTGTGGGGTGCCGTTTCCGTCACGATGCCGAGGGGGACTGCCTCGACGGATGTGCCCTCGACTGGCCCTCGCGACGCAACCGCAGCGCCTCCCGGACGTAGTCGAACCCGGTAGCGATCGTCACCGCAACGGCCGCCGCCATCACCACTAGTGCGGCCCACCACAGCACGTCGGCAATGCTTCCGACCACACCGGTGAGGTCGCGCAGCGGCAGCACCAACCCGCCCAACGCGACGGCCTGCAACGTCGTCTTGATCTTGCCACCCCGGCTGGCGGGCATCACGCCGTACTTGATCACCCACAAGCGCATCAGCGTGATGCCCCACTCCCGACCAACCACGACAATCGTGACCCACCACCACAGCTCGTCGATGATCGACAACCCGACGAAGGCCATACCGGTGAGGGCCTTGTCGGCGATCGGGTCCATCAACTTGCCGAAGTCGGTCACCAGATTGCGCTTGCGGGCGATGTCGCCGTCGATCTTGTCGGTGAGAATGGCGGCGACGAAGACGACGAATGCCCAGATCCGGTACCCGGTGTCCTGGCCGCCGTCGTGCAGCAGCAGCCAACCGAACAGCGGAACCAGCAGAATTCGCAGGGCTGTCAGCGCGTTGGGCAGGTTCCAATTGGTGGGCGGGTCAGCCGTCGCGCCGGCATCCGAGGGCTCGGGAGCGGGACGACCGACAGACATAGCCGACAACCTATTGCTTCGCCGCGGAGGCGACGAGATCGACACCCGACGTCGCAACGACAACCGCGCTGACCAGATCACCTATCCGAGCACCGTCCGGCAGCTCGCGAACGGTCGTCGAACCATCCACCTCGGGACCCTGGCACGCCGCACAACCCTCCCCACGGTCTCCGGTGACGGACTCCAGCAGTACGTCGAGCCGCTCCCCTAGCCGGTCCTCTGCGCGCTGCGTCGTCAGCTCCTCGACCAGCCGACTGACATGTTCAGTGCGGGCGCGGATCTCGTCGTCGTCGTGGTGTCCATTGAGCCCGACCGCCTCGGTGCCGTCCTCGTCGGAGTACCCGAACACACCGACGGCATCGAGGCGGGCGGCGCTGAGGAAGTCGCACAGCGTCTGGAGGTCGTCCTCGGTCTCGCCGGGGAACCCGACGATGACGTTGCTGCGGGCACCCGCGGACGGGCTCTCCGCGCGGATCTGCTTGAGGAGCCCGAGGAAGCGCTTCGCGTCGCCGAACCTGCGCATCCGACGCAGCACTGGGGCTGACGCGTGTTGGAAGGACAGGTCGAAATAGTCGGCCACGCCCGGCGTCGACGCGATCGCCGCGACCAGCCCCGGCCGCATCTCGGCAGGCTGGAGGTAGGACACTCGCACCCGGTGTACGCCGTCGACCGCCGCCAGCTCGGGCAGGAGGGTCTCGAGAAGTCGGAGGTCGCCGAGGTCCTTGCCGTACGACGTGGAGTTCTCACTGACCAAGAACAGCTCCCGCACGCCCTGGTCGGCCAGCCAGCGCGCCTCGTCGAGCACGTCGGTGGGGCGGCGGGAGACGAACGACCCACGGAAGCTGGGAATCGCGCAGAACGTGCAGCGCCGGTCGCATCCTGAGGCAAGCTTGAGCGGCGCCATCGGGCCGGATCCGAGCCGGCGGCGCATCGCCCGTGGGCCGCTTGCCGGTGCGATACCTGCCGGCAGGTCGGGGGCTGACTGGGCGTGGCCGGGCAAGGACGGAGCCGAGGCTGCGCTCCGGTCGACGGGTGTGACGGGCAGCAGCGCCCTGCGGTCCCGGGGCATGTGCGACGTCTGGGTCTCACCGGCAAGGATTCCCCTCAGCCGGTCAGCGATGTCAGGGTAAGCGTCGAAACCGAGCACGGCGTCGGCCTCGGGGAGCGAGTCGCCCAGCTCGTTGCCGTACCGCTCGGCCATGCAACCGACCGCCACGACGGCCCGTGTCGTGCCCGCGCCCTTGAGCTCCGACGCCTCGAGCAGCGCGTCCACGGAGTCCTTCTTCGCAGCTTCAACAAAGCCGCAGGTATTGACGACGACCGTCTCGGCGTTCTCCGCATCGTCGACGAGGCGGAAACCGCCGGACTCGAGCCTCGCGGCGAGCTCCTCGGAGTCCACGTCGTTGCGTGCACACCCGAGTGTCAGCAGCGCAACCGTGGTCGCGGCACCGGGGTCGGAGACATCGACAGGGGGCAGGGTTGCAGGCAGCGAAGCAGTCATGGGTGACCTCAAGTATGCCGCCCGGCGCCAGTCCCACCGAATTGTTAGCTCCTGCCGTCGTCCTCCGCCCTCGCCCAAAGCTGCCGGGAGCGGCGTACCAGCAGCAGATGTGACGGGTCAACGCGCATTTGTGACGGGTCAACGCTCATTTGTGACGGGTCAACAAAAGGGGTCAGCGGGAGGCGGAGATGCGCTGGAATGCCCGCTGGCCGGACTCGCCCATCAAGCCGAGCTGGCGCCCCTTGACGCGTAGCGCAACCACACCGCCGTCGACGGCCATCACCCGCAGCGGAGCGATTCCGACGACTCGCGTCGAGTCTCCCGCCGTGATGATGCCGCGAAAGAGCACCTTGTCGGCCCTGCCGGTCACGACGACCCTGGAGTCGCCGCCGCGCGCCATCACTTTGACGAACGTCTTCGGCGGCTCCTTAGCCACCGGCTGGTTGCCGGGCCCTGGTGAGCCGAGCCCTGCGGAGTTCTGCGGTGGTGCATGCGAACCAGACTGCTCAGCAGGCTTGGCGGCGAAGTACTGCGCCACTGCCCAGATGAGCACGATGACGAGCACGGTGGCGATGAGTGCACCCCAGTTGGCGCCGGGAGCCCCTCCCCGCACCATGCCGGTCGTGCCGCTCGACAGCTCGACGTCGAAGACGGCCCGGGCGTTGATCGGCTGGGCCGCGAACCGCTCGTCGTAGGTCCGCACCAGCGGCTCGGCGTCGATGCCGAGAACGCGGCCCAACATCCGCAGGTGACCGCGGGCGTAGAAGTCGCCGCCACAGGGCGCAAAATCGTCGACCTCCATCGAGTCGATCACGAACGGTCGGATGCGGGTCCGCTCGGCAAGCTCGTCCACCGACAGGCCAAGCGACTTTCGCGCCTGCGTGAGAGCGTCACCAACGAGCAGGCGTTGCTGCTCCTCCGCGTCCAGCTCGACCACCGCGGGCTCATCGGTCGCCTTGGGGGCTGGGCGGCGTACCTTGCGCATGGCCCGCGCCGAGAGGTCGGTGGTGGCGTCGATGATGAGTCCGACGTTCCCGCGACTGTCGTCGCGGGCGTCGCCGTCCTGCTGTTCGTCGCGGCGGCGAAGCTCGCGGATCTCCGGCAGCGGCTCTGTGTCGGCCTCGGCATACGGCTCCGACAGCGCCAGCATTCCCATCGTCGCGGGCTCGCGGCGGACCGGCATCGTGACCTCTTCTCGCCGGGCCGGGGTCGACGTCCGCGCAGCGGCGACTCCGGCTGGCGGCGCGTCGGCGTCGGTACGACGGCCCGCGCGTGGAAGCTTCGGCAGGCCCCAGGGAAGCCGTCGCACACTCGCCCGCGTCCCGGCGGGCTGCTGCTCAGGCGCGGCAGGAGGGGCCACCGGCTCCTCGACGTCGCCCTCATCGACTTCCGGGTCGACGGGGTCTTCAGGGTCCTCGCGGTCGACAGGGTCGGCCGTCTGCTCGAAGTCGGCCCACGACGGCAAGGCCGCGGTAACGAAGCCGGGGGCGCCGGCCTCGACGACGCCGGGATGCCCCGCGTGGTCGCCCTGCTGGGCAGCTGTGTCGGCACCAACGGCGGCTGCGCTCTCGACACCTGATGCTGTCGCTTCCTCAGCGGCCGTCTCTGTCGGGTCGTGCACCGCGACGGTCGGCTCGGGCTCGTCGGCCGGAGCGGTCAGGGCGACGACAGGGGCGCGCTCGGCGGCAAGCCGGGTCAAGGCGCCGGCCACGTCCACCACGGACACGCTCGTGGTGAGGCCGAACGGCACCACGAGCGGGGCGTCGTAGGCGAACCGGTTGAACCTGGCTCCCAACCGACCTCGCCAGGTGGCTTCGTCGAGGGCTTCACCGAGGTCGGCAGCGAGGACGGCCACGTGACCGTCAGCCACCCGCCCACGCTCGTCGACCTCGATCCGCTCGACCTGATGCCAGGTCAGGCCGATCCAGTCCCCGCCCAGGCGCACCCGGAGCCCGGTCTCGTCGGCCACCAGCAGGGGCGTGCGGGCATCTCCGAACGCGAGTGCGTGCGCGATCGCGACGATGCCCAACACCGAGCCCAGCAGCAGCTCTACCGCACCCTGCGTCTGACTGAAACGCCACAGATAGGCGGCTGCCATCGCCAGCGCCGCAACGGCGATGAGGCCCATCAGA
This sequence comes from Nocardioidaceae bacterium, assembly GCA_013697905.1. GTDB lineage: Bacteria > Actinomycetota > Actinomycetes > Propionibacteriales > Nocardioidaceae > JACDHG01. The sequence continues at coordinate 2,692 of JACCVZ010000187.1, read as the reverse complement.
CCTGCGCGTCGACGAATGACCACGTTCATTTCTCCCCCTGCAAGCTGGCAATCACGTCATCGACGTCGTCGGGCTTGATGAGCACATCGCGCGCCTTCGACCCCTCCGACGGGCCGACGATCCCGCGGCTCTCCAAGATGTCCATCAGCCGACCGGCCTTGGCGAAGCCGACGCGCAGCTTGCGCTGCAACATCGACGTCGAGCCGAACTGGGTCGACACGATGAGCTCCACCGCCTGGCACACCAGGTCGAGGTCGTCGCCGATGTCGTCGTCGAGCTCGCGCCTGCTCTGCTGGGGCGCGGTCACGTCGTCGCGGTAGGTCGGCTGAAGCTGCGTCTTGCAGTGGTCGACGACCTGCCTGATCTCCGACTCGGTGACCCAGGCACCCTGCACGCGGGCGGGCTTGCTGGCACCCATCGGCAGGAACAGGGCGTCACCCTTGCCGACGAGCTTCTCCGCGCCCGGCTGGTCCAGGATGACCCGGCTGTCGGCCAGCGACGAGGTGGAGAACGCCAGCCGGCTCGGCACGTTGGCCTTGATCAGCCCGGTCACCACGTCGACCGACGGCCGCTGGGTGGCGAGTACCAGGTGGATCCCGGCGGCCCTCGCCAGCTGGGTGATGCGGACGACGCAGTCCTCGACGTCACGGGGGGCGATCATCATCAGGTCCGCGAGCTCGTCCACAACGATGAGGAGGTACGGGTACGGCGCGAACACCCGTTCGCTGCCTGGCGGAGGTTTCAACGCTCCCGACCGGACCGCCTTGTTGAAGTCGTCCACGTGCCGGAAACCGAAGTTGGCCAGGTCGTCGTACCGCTGGTCCATCTCCCGGACGACCCACTGCAGTGCTTCGGCCGCCTTCTTGGGATTGGTGATGATGGGCGTGATCAGGTGCGGGATGCCGTCGTACGCCGTCAGCTCGACCCGCTTGGGGTCGACCATGATCATCCGCACCTCGTCGGGTGTGGCCCGCATCAGCACCGAGGCGATCATCGAGTTGATGAAGCTCGACTTGCCCGAACCGGTCGCGCCGGCGACGAGCAGATGGGGCATCTTGGCGAGGTTCGCGACAACGAAGCCGCCCTCGACGTCCTTGCCGAGTCCGACCACCATCGGGTGGTGGTCGCCGCGCGCCGACGGCGCCCGCAGCACGTCGCCAAGCGACACGATCTCGGCGTCGGGGTTGGGGATCTCGACACCGATCGCCGACTTGCCCGGGATGGGCGACAAGATCCGGACGTCGGCGCTGGCGACGGCGTACGCGATGTTCTTGGACAGCGCCGTGACCTTCTCGACCTTGACGGCCGGGCCGAGCTCCACCTCGTAGCGCGTGACGGTGGGTCCGCGCGTGTACCCGGTGACCTGGGCGTCGATGCCGAACTGCTCGAGCACCTCGGTCAGCCGGCCGACGATCAGGTCGGAGGCCTGCGAGCGCGCCTTGTGTGCGCTTCCTGGCTTGAGGACGCCGTTGCCGGGCAGCGTGTAGCTGATGTCGCCGGACAGGCTGAGCTGCTCGACGCGTTCCGGCAGCGGAGTGTGCGGTGGCGGCTCGAGCGCTGGGTTGTCCGGCTCTTCGCTGCCTGCTGGCTTGCGGGCGCGCTGGGCAAGCTCGCGAGCCTCCGTGGCTGCGACGTCCGCAGCGGTCTGCTTCGCGCCTTCGTCGCCGGTGAACGAGCCCACCAGACGGCGCGTCCGCGAGCGGCGCAGCGGTTCAGGCTGTTCGGAAGTCGCCGTCTCGTCCGCGACCGACTCAGGCGGTGTGCGTCCGGTGAGCCTGTCACGGAGGGCGGCCAACCGCCGCGGGATCTGGTAGACGGGCGTCGCCGTGACGACGAGGAGGCCGAAGACGGCGAGCAGGGCGAGCAGCGGGATCGCGATCAGCGTGCTGCGGAAGAGATCAGCCACCAACGCCGAGCCGATGTAGCCGATGGCGCCACCCGCGTCGCGCATCTGAGACTGCGAGCCGCTGGGGCGTGGCAGTCCGTGTTGGATGTGGATGAGACCAAGGACGCCGAGCGAGATCGCCGTCCAGCCGATGATCGGCCGGCCTGCGGGGCCGTTGAGCTCGGGCCGGCGCATCACCCGCCATGCGGCTGCGAGGAGCAGCAAGGGGACGGCGTACGCCGCGATCCCCACGGTGTTCTCGACGACGGCACGGACGGTACCGCCGACCGAGCCCGCGAGCCCCCACCACTCTGCTGCGGCGACCACGATCGCCAGCCCGACGAGGCTGAGCCCGATCCCGTCTCGGCGGTGCTCGGGCTCGAGGTCACGCGCCGTCGAACCAATCCGGCGCACGACCGCACCGAGCAGGTGCGCGAGCCCCAGCCACAGCGCGGCGAGGCCGCGGCCGATCCCGGCCGTGAACCGTGCCAACAGACCAGGCCCGGCGCGCCTTTTCACGGGACGTGAACGAGGGCGGGAGCGACTGGCGCTCTTGGCCTTGCTGCTGTTCCGCGACGAGGTCCGCCGGGTCTGGCTACTGGACGAGCCGGATCGAGAGCGCGTGCTGCCGCTCTGCGACCGCGACGGGGAAGACGTACGGGTCGCCATGGTGCTGAGGTTACGCGACCGTCACAACAGTCTCACGTGTAACACGCCGCCGACCCCGGTCGCTCGCCGCGCCGGTCGACGCTGACCCTCCCGATCCGTCCGGCTGAGCGCAGTGCGTCACGAGCCCGCGCATCAGCG
>JACCVZ010000175.1 GCA_013697905.1 Nocardioidaceae bacterium | reverse complement strand
ATCACAGCGGGCCGGCGAGGGGACTCGAACCCCTAACCCCTTCATTACAAGTGAAGTGCGCTGCCAGTTGCGCCACGCCGGCGAGATGCCGCCCCATCGTATGCGGCACCTCTGGCCGGGAGACAATCAGCCAAGGAGCTTGACTGCCGTGGTGGCAGTCTCGTAGATGCCGTACCCGAGCAGGACGACGATCAGCAGCCAGGAGACGGCGACGCGGGCCCTGCTCGGCAGCGCCCGCGATGTGCTGTCTGCCGAATGGTCGGTGGCGGCACCTGCCAATGGATCCTTGGTGGCGACGTCGCCCGACTCATGGAAGCGCTCATGGACCGGGCGGATCAGCAGGTTGGCGATGAAGCCTGCCGCAAGCACTCCGACCATGGTGAACAGAGCCGGGCGATAGGCGTCGGCGGTCAGCGAACCCGGCTCACCCTGGGCGTCGAGGAAACCGTTGATGATCAGTGGACCTGCCACTCCCGCCGCCGCCCACGCAGTCAGCAGCCGGCCATGGATCGCACCAACCTGGAAGACACCGAACAGGTCGCGCAGATACGCCGGGACCGTCGCGAACCCGCCGCCGTAGAAGGAAATAATGATGACGGCGAAGAGGACGAACAAGGCGGTCGTCGTGCTGCCGGCGAGGGCAAGCAGCACGTACAACGCCATACCGACGCCCAGGTAGACCAAGTAAATGGGCTTGCGGCCGATGATGTCCGACGTCGAGGACCAGATGAACCGTCCGCCCATGTTGAACAGCGACAGTACGCCGACGAAACCTCCCGCCGCCGCGACGGACACGCTCGACGTCCCGTTCTCGCGGAAGAAGTCCTGGATCATCGGACTGGCCTGCTCGAGGATGCCGATCCCAGCGGTCACGTTGCAGAACAGCACGATCCAGAGCAGCCAGAACTGAGGGGTCTTCACGGCGTTTGCCGCCGACACGTTCGCGGTCGTCACCAGCGACTTCTGCTTGATCGTGCTGGGGTCGAAGCCCTCGGGTTTCCACCCTGGCGGTGGCACCCGCACGTTTGCGACACCGAACATCATGATGACGAAGTAAACAATCCCTAGGGTGACGAACAGCAGCACGAGGGCATGTCCAGTCGCGACCGACTCGGGGTTGGCAGGGTCGTAGCCAGAGTCGTACGCCGACAGCAGCTGCCGTGACAGCGGGCTGGCCACCAGCGCTCCGCCACCGAAGCCCATGATCGCGAGGCCGGTCGCGAGCCCTGGTCGGTCGGGGAACCACTTGATCAGCGTGGACACCGGCGAGATGTAGCCGATGCCGAGACCGATGCCACCGAGGAAGCCGTACCCGAGGTAGAGCAGCCACAGCTGCGTGGTGGCGATGCCGAGCGCGCCGACGAGGAAGCCGGTGGCCCAGAAGGATGCCGAGACGAACATCGCCTTGCGCGGCCCGTTGCGCTCGACCCAGGTGCCAGCGACCGCCGCGGAGAGTCCGAGCATCACGATCGCGATCGAGAGGATGATCCCGATCGCGGTGAGGCTGGCATCGAAATGGTTGACGAGCGACGTCTTGTAGACGCTGGTCGCGTACACCTGGCCAATGCACAGGTGCACGGCAAGTGCCGCGGGTGGGATGAGCCAACGGTTGTAACCAGTCGCGGCAACTGTGTGCTCACGATCGAGGGTGGACAACATCGACACGATGACCTCCAGCAGGTGGCGCCCCCGAGGCACAGCCAGCCCGACGGTGGACGGCAGAACTGGCTGAAGCTTCAACTTAACGCGCCCACGGCCCGAACGCCATCACCGTCGACGCGCGGCGTTCGTTGACCGTTAAAGTAGTTCTATGACTCTGTCCTCACCGAGCTGCCTCTTCTCGCCTCTCACGCTTCGCGATACGACGTTCGCGAACCGCGTGTGGGTCTCCCCGATGTGCGAGTACTCCGCGACAGCCGGCGTCCCGCAGGACTGGCATCTCGTCCACCTCGGAGCGTTCGCCCGTGGCGGTGCGGGGCTGGTTCTTACCGAGGCGACGGCGGTGTCGGCCACCGGTCGCATCTCCCCTGCCGACACCGGCATCTGGAACGACGAGCAGGCGGCAGCCTGGCGACGCATCACCGACTTCGTCCGCTCGCAGGGGACGGTCGCAGGCATCCAGCTCGCCCATGCCGGCCGCAAGGCGTCGACTGCGCCGCCATGGACCGGCGGGGGGTACGTCGCTCCTGCCGACGGCGGGTGGGAGCGGACTGTTGCCGCTTCCGCCGAAGCATTCGCCGAGCTGCCCGTGCCGACAGCCCTCAGCCTGGACAAGATTGGCGAGGTCGTGGCCACCTTCCGCGACGCAGCTCGACGCGCTCGAGACGCCGGTTTTGAAGTGGTCGAGATCCACGCGGCGCACGGTTATCTGCTCCACACTTTCTTGTCCCCGTTGGCCAACAAGCGCGAAGACGAGTACGGCGGCGGCTTCGACAACCGGATCCGGCTGGTGCTCGAGGTCGTGGACGCCGTCCGCGAGGTCTGGCCGGACGACGCGCCGCTGTTGGTGCGACTCTCGGCCACCGACTGGGTCGACGGCGGCTGGGACGGCGACGACACTGTGACGCTCGCCAAGCACCTCGGCGAGCACGGCGTCGACCTCGTCGACTGCTCGAGCGGCGGCGCTGTACCCGGGGCGTCGATCCCGACCGGTCCCGGATACCAGGTGCCGTTCGCGGCGCGGGTGCGCCGAGAGGCGGGCATTCCCGCCGGCGCGGTAGGCATGATCACCGACCCGGAGCAGGCCGAGCAGATCGTGGCCACCGGCGATGCCGACGTCGTACTCCTGGCGCGGGCGCTCCTGCGTAATCCGCACTGGCCGCTGCACGCCGCCCATCAGCTCGGTGCCGACGTACGGTGGCCGCCGCAGTACGACCGGGCCCGCTGGCCGGCCTGATTGACCGACGCGGCCACCTGTCAGGGCTGCCAACGCCGGTGGCGGACGCCGGACTCGCCGTCGCGGACGAGCTGCAGCCGCGGCCTCGGGCCGTCCGTGCGCCCGGACTGCGGTTTGCGGCGACCAGGCAACCACGCCGCCGGCCAGCTGACACCCGGACCCGAGTAGTCCTGGTCGAGCGCCGCATGCAACGTCCAGCTCGGGTCGTGGAGGTGAGCGCGCCCGAGCGCGCAGAGATCGGCACGGCCCGCCACGATGATCGAGTTCACGTCGTCGTACGACGAGATGGCCCCCACGGCGATCGTCGGTACGCCGACCCGGTTGCGGATGGCATCGCAGTAGGGCGTCTGGAAGGACCGCCCGTACTCCGGCCGCTCGTCGGGTGTCACCTGCCCGGTCGAGACGTCGATCGCATCGGCGCCGGCAACGGCGAAGGCCTGCGCGATCGCCACCGCGTCGTCGACGTCGACTCCCCCCTCGGCCCAGTCCGTCGCCGAGATCCGCACCGTTATCGGCAGCGCCGCCGGCCAGACTTCGCGCACGGAGTCGAACACCTCGAGGGGGTAGCGCAACCGGTTCGCCAGGCTGCCGCCGTAGTCGTCGGTCCGCTGGTTGGTCAACGGCGACAAGAAGCTCGACAATAGGTAGCCATGCGCGCAGTGCAGCTCGAGCAGGTCGAAGCCGGCGGACACAGCGCGCTCGGCCGCGGCCACGAACTGCTGCCGAATCTCGGCCAGCTCGAGCCCTGTGAGCTCCCGAGGCACCTGGCTGACTCCGGGCTTGTATGCCAGCGGTGACGGGCCGACCACCTCCCAGTTGCCGTCGGGCAGCGGCTCGTCCATCCCTTCCCACATCCGCTGGGTCGAGCCCTTGCGGCCGGAGTGCCCGAGCTGGATACCGAACTTTGCCTCGGTGTGCTCGTGCACGAAGTCGGTGATGCGCCGAAACGCCGCGACCTGCTCGTCGTCGTACAGGCCGCAGCACGCAGGGGTGATCCGCCCCTCCGGCGAGACACACGTCATCTCCGTCATCACCAGCCCGGCGCCGCCGAGGGCCTTGCCGGTCAGGTGGGTGAAGTGGAAGTCGCCGGGGACGCCGTCGGTGGCCATGTACATGTCCATCGCCGAGACCACCACGCGATTCGTCAGCTCGAGCTCGCGCAGTCGGAACGGCTGGAACATCGGGGGTCTGACGTCGCCGGCGCCCGCACCAGCGCGTTTCTCGTGGTCGGCGAACCACGCGTCGACGCGCTCCACGAAGGCATGGTCGCGCACCCGGAGGTTGTCGTAGGTGACCCGGCGGCTACGCGTCATGATGTTGAACGCAAACTGCATCGGCTCCTGGCCGACGTACTGACCGAGGTTCTCGAACCACTCGAGGCTCGCCTGGGCTGCGCGCTGCGTCGACAATACGACAGGTCGGCGCTCCTCCTCGTACGCCGTCAACGCCTGCGCGAGCCCGTCCTGCTCGTGCAGGCACGCGGCCAGCGCCAGCGCATCCTCCATCGCCAGCTTGGTACCCGACCCGATGGAGAAGTGTGCGGTGTGCGCCGCGTCGCCGAGCAGCACCACATTGTGGTGACGCCACGTCTCGTTGCGGACCGTGGCGAAGCGGGTCCATCTCGAGTTGTTCGCCATCACCATGTGCCCGTCGAGCACATCGGCGAACAGCTCGCGCACGCGTGCGATCGACGCCTCGTCCGACCCGCCCGGCGCCAGAGCACTGGCCTCCTCGGCCAGCGAAGCGAAGCCGGCCGCCGCCCAGACCCGATCGTGCATCTCGACGATGAATGTGCTGCCGTGGGCGTCGTACGGGTAGCCGTGGATCTGCATCACGCCGTACGGCGTCTTTGCGACGTAGAACTTGAACGCGTCGAACACGAGGTCGGTGCCGAGCCACATGTAACGGCAGCGCCGCGTCTCGAGGGTGGGACGGAAGGAGTCGGCGTACGTCGAGCGCACCCGGGAGTTGACGCCGTCGCTCGCCACCACCAGGTCGTACGCCGCCGCCAGCTCGCCGACAGGCGGCGCCTCCGTCAGGAACCGCATCACCGCGCCCAGCTCGGCGCAGCGCCGCTGCAGAATCTCCAGCAGCCGGCGCCGGCTCATGGCGGCGAACCCGTGGCCACCGCTGGTGATCACCTCGTCGGCCACGTGCACGTCGATGTCATCCCAGCGTGCGAACTCGGCCTGCATCGACGCATGGATCGCGGGATCCGCGTGCTCGATGCCGCCGAGGGTCTCGTCGGAGAAGACGACGCCGAAGCCGAAGGTGTCATCGGCTGCGTTGCGCTCCCAGATCGTGATCTCGTGCTCAGGCCCCAGCTGCTTGACGAGCGCCGCAAAGTACAACCCCCCCGGACCCGCCCCGACCACCGCGATACGCACGATGCAGCCGCCTCCTATAGTCCGATGTCTGCCGAGGATATGTTGTGCAATTGACGACCGTCAACAGCGCGCAATGCCGCCTCGGACGCTTGCTACGTCCTACGCTGGTGGGTGCGCCGACAACGCCGTCAGGTCGCGACCAGGAGGTCTTCTGCCGATGAGTCCGTTCCGCGGATCAGCGTCGATCACCGACGAGTGGCGGCACTTCACCGTGCAGCGTGACGGCAGGGTCGCGACGATCACGTTCGCACGACCCGACAGGCTGAACGCCTTGACGTTCGAGGTCTACGCCGACCTCCGCGATCTCTTGACCGAGCTGCCGCACCGAGATGACACCCGCGTGGTCGTGCTGCGGGGCGAGGGTCGGGCCTTCTGCTCCGGCGGCGACGTGCACCAGATCATCGGTGCGACAATCGGCATGCGGCCCGAAGAGCTGTTGTCGTTCACTCGGATGACCGGCGAGGTCGTGCGGGTGATGAGGGAGACACCCGTGCCGATCATCGCGGCGATCAACGGGACGGCTGCTGGCGCGGGGGCGGTGCTGGCCCTTGCCAGCGACTTCCGGGTGATGGCTCGGTCGGCCAGCTTCGCCTTCCTCTTCACCAAGGTCGGGCTCGCCGGCGCCGACATGGGCGCGGCCTACCTGCTGCCCAGGCTCGTCGGGCTCGGCCGCGCCACCCAGCTGCTCATGCTCGGCGACTCGCTGCCCGCCGACAAGGCCGAGCAGTGGGGGCTTGTCAGCGATCTGGTCGAGGACGGTGAGGTCGATGCAACCGCCATCGCCCTCGCCCGGCGACTTGCCGACGGACCGTGGCAGGCTTTCTCGCAGACGAAATCACTGCTCACGCGCGAGCTCGATCTCGGCCTGAGCGGGGCCGTCGAGCTGGAGGCCGTCACCCAGGCGCTGCTGATGAAGGGCGACGACTACCGGGAGTTCCACGCCGCCTTCACCGGCAAACGCTCCCCGCAGTGGAAGGGGCGCTGACCGTGGCGGCCTTCGACCTGACACCGGAGCAGCATCAGCTCGTCGCCGACGTTCGTCGGCTGGCGCACGAAGTGTTGGCACCGATCGCCGCTCGCGGGGCCCCGGGTCAGGTCAACCGAGAGTTGGTCAAGCAGCTCGGTGATCTCGGGTTGCTGTCCCGGCTGTTTCCGGGCGTCGGCACCCGCTCTCGTCAAGCGGCTGCGCTCGACCTGTGCCTGCTCCGTGAGGCGCTGGCCGCCGGGTCGACGGAGGCCGAGACGGCGCTGGCCCTGCAAGGGCTCGGCACCTACCCCGTGCTGCATTCCGGCTCCGACGAGCAAACTGCGCGCTGGGTGCCTGCAGTCGCGATCGGAGACGCGGTTGCCGGGTTTGCCCTGTCAGAGCCGGACTCCGGCTCCGACGCGGCTGCGCTGTCACTGGCTGCCGAAGCCGACGGCGAGGGCTGGCGACTCACGGGTGAGAAGACGTGGATCTCCAACGCCCCCGAGGCTGACTTCTACTCGGTGTTCGCGCGGACGACCCCTGACGCCGGCAGCAGCGGCGTTACCGCCTTTGTGGTGCCCGGCGACCGCATCGGGCTCACCGGCGAGCACCTCGAGATGTTGTCACCGCACCCGATCGGCCGACTGGTCTTCGACGGCGTACGCGTCGACCATGACGACCTGCTCGGCCACGCCGACCAGGGCTTTGCGGTGGCGATGCGCACCCTCGACCTCTTCCGCCCCAGCGTCGGAGCGTTCGCCGTCGGGATGGCCCAGGCAGCTCTCGAGGCAGCAGTCGACCATGCCGGCAGCCGCGTGGCCTTTGGTGCCCCCTTGCGGGCGATGCAGTCCGTCGGACACACGCTGGCCGAGATGGCGACCCGCACGGAGACCGCCAGGGTGATGGTCTACCGCGCCGGCGCCGCGTACGACGAGGGACGCCCGGGCATCTCGACCAGCTCTGCGATGGCGAAGCTGGTGGCGACCGAGACTGCGCAGTACGTGGTCGACGCCGCCATCCAGATCCACGGTGCGAAGGCGCTTGTCCGCGGGCACCTGCTCGAGCACCTCTACCGCGAGGTCCGGGCGCCGCGCATCTACGAGGGTGCGACCGAGGTGCAGCGGTCGATCATCGCCCGCGACCTGTACCGGGGGGCCGGATAGCGGAGCCCACCGTCATCGTCGCGTCCCCCGCACGGCCTCACCTCACCCAACACCAACGGCGCCTCGACCGGCATGATCGGACTCCGACGCCCACCACCGAAGGCCCCACGATGGCCGACCCAACCTGCCGACAGCCGCGCATGTCGGGGTGTCCGCTCCACACGAGCGTGTCGGTGCGCGGTCAACGCAGCATTAGTGCCGGCTCAACCGGCATACCTGACGGGTCAACGCGAATGTGTGACGGGTCAACGCAGGCTCAGTCGGCGCCAGCCGCGGTGGGGTCGCGCAGTCGGAAGCGTTGCAGCTTGCCGGTGGTGGTGCGAGGGAGTGCCTCGACGAACTCGATTACCCGCGGATACTTGTATGGAGCGATCTCCTGCTTGACGAAGTCCTGCAGCGCCTTGGCGAGCTGCAGTGTGTCAGCGACACCGTCGGCGAGCACGACGTACGCGGTCACCAGCTGGCCCCTCGCCTCGTCGGGCAACCCGACGACTGCGCACTCGACGACGTCAGGGTGACGCAGCAGCGCCTCCTCGACCTCTGGTCCGGCGATGTTGTAGCCCGACGAGACGATCATGTCGTCGCTGCGTGCCTGGTACCAGAAGTAGCCGTCGCTGTCCTGCACGAACGTGTCGCCGGTGATGTTCCAACCGTCCTGCACGTAGACCGCCTGACGAGCGTCGGCCAAGTAACGGCAGCCTGTCGGCCCGCGCACCGCGAGCCGTCCGAGCTCCCCGGCAGGAAGCGGCCGGCCGGCATCGTCGAGCACAGACGCCTCGAAGCCCGGCACCGGGACCCCGGTCGAGCCCGGCCGGATGTCGTCGTCGGCCGCGGAGATGAAGATGTGGAGCATCTCGGTCGAGCCGATGCCGTCGATGATCCGGACACCTGTCGCGTCGGCGAACGCCTGCCAGGTCGCCCGCGGGAGATGCTCACCTGCCGACACACACCGGCGCAGCGATGCGAGCCTCTCCAGTCTCCCGGAGGTCAGCATCGCCTTGTACGCCGTGGGCGCGGTGAAGCAGACCGTCACCTCGTGGGCGGCGATGTGGTCAGCCAGCTCGTCGGGGGTCGCCTTCTCGATCAGCAGGCTGGTCGCCCCGGCGTGCAAGGGGAAAACGACCAGCGCCCCCAGGCCGAACGTGAACGCGAAGGGCGGGGTGCCCGTGAACACGTCGTCCGGCGTCGGCTTGAGCACGTGCCGCGAGAACGTGTCGGCGTTGGCGAGCACGTCGCGGTGGAAGTGCATCGTCGCCTTCGCGCGACCGGTCGTTCCCGACGTGAAGGCGAGCAGGGCGACGTCGTCCGATGCGGTCGCCACGGGTGCGAACGAGCCGTCGTACGTCGTGGCGCGCACGCTCAGGTCGTCCTCGGCGTCGCTGCCGTACGCCACGACCGGGACGCAGCCGAGACGGGCAGCCTGCAGGTCGTCCAGGAACCGGTGGTCGCACAACGCCACGTCGATCCGGGCGATCTCATGCACCGTGCTCAGCTCGCCGGGACGCAGCAGCGGCATCGTGGTGACGACGACGGCCCCGGCCTTGAGCGCGCCCACCCAGCACGCGACCAGCCACGGGTTGTTCGGCCCGCGCAGCAGCACCCGGTTGCCGGGGACGACGCCGAGCTCGTCCACCAGGACGCGGGCGACCTGGTTCGAGGCGCGCTGCAGGTCGCCGTAGGTCCACCGCTCCCCAGCCGGCGACACGAGGGCTGACCGATCGGCGCCGAGGCGCGCCGCGGTGTCGTCGACGAGCGCGACCGCACAGTTGATTCGGTCGGGGTAGTGCAGCTCAGGGAGATCGAACGAGAACCGCGGCCACGAGTCCTCGGGCGGCAAGTTGTCGCGGCAAAATGTGTCGACGTGTGCGGACGACGATGGCGACATGGCCTCCCCTGATGGTCGCGATGCTCTGTAGTATTCCTTTCTGGTGACGACAGTCAAGACCACGCAACATCCGCCCGATCGCCCTCGTGGAGTCGTTGTGACGATGCCCGACAAGGTGGCCCAGGTCTCCGAGTTCCCGCCGCGCGCGCTCATCGTCACGATCTACGGGCTGTACGCCCGCGACGCGCCGGGTTGGCTGAGCGTGTCGAGCCTGATCCGGCTGCTCGCCGAGATGGGAGTCGAAGAACCTGCCGTCCGGTCTGCTGTGTCTCGGCTCAAGCGTCGCGAGATCCTCGAGTCACGTCGCATCGACGGGGTCGCCGGCTACGCGCTGCCTCTGGAGGGGCGCGCCGTCCTCGAGGAGGGTGACCGCCGGATCTTCGGGCGGCCGCCCGCAAGGCTCGCCGACGGGTGGGTGCTCGCGGTCTTTAGCGTCCCCGAGTCCGAGCGACGGCGGCGGCACATGCTGCGTTCCCGGTTGACGTCGCTGGGCTATGGCACCGTCTCACCCGGCGTCTGGGTGGCACCGGCCCATCTCGAGACAGAGACGCGAGACGTGTTGGAGCGGCACGGCCTCACGACCTACATCGACCTCTTCCACGCCGACCACCTGGCGTACGGCGACGTGGCAGACCACGTCGCGGACTGGTGGGATCTCGAGTTCCTTTGCGCGAGATATCTGGAGTTCGTCGACGCCCACACGTCCATGCTCGCTGCCTGGAGGCGCCGCCAGACAGTCGACGACGAGCAGGCGTTCAGGGCCTACGTGCAGGCGTTGACTGCGTGGCGGCGGCTGCCGTTTCTCGACCCCGGCCTGCCGGACGAGGTACTCCCACCCGACTGGCCGGGAATTGCCGCAGCAGAGCTGTTCGCCAGCTTGCGGCGACGGCTGAGTGGTCCGGCCGCGAGGTTCGTCGGTGGAGTCGTCGCAACGGTCAGATGACCGCGAGACCTTGGATCTCGACGACCGCGTCGGCGTCCCACAGCCGAGACACCCCAACGCCGGCTATCGCCGGGTAGTCGGGCCCGACGAGCCGACGCCAGACGCCGCCGATCTCCCCCGTGTGGGCCTGGTAGTCGTCCATGTCGACGATGTAGATCGTGAGAGAGGCAAGCTGCTCGCGATGTCCACCCGCAGCCTCGAGCGCGGAGAGAAGATGGGCGAGCGCCTGCTCGAACTGGGCCACCACCCCGCCGGCCACGATCGAGCCGTCAGGCGCCACCCCGGTCTGCCCCGCCAGAAAGACCAGGCGGCCTTCGGCGGCGACCGCGTGAGAGAAGCCGTGCGGCACCGGGAGGTTGCCAGGGTTGATCCGCTCGATGCTCATGATCTCCTCTGTGGGCTGGCATGTGCCATGTCAACAACGCAGGCGGCTTGTTGACAGAGCAAATCTGCCGGGTGGACAGGCCATCTGCCTAGTCCGGCATCGGGCTCGGCCTGGCATCCACCGCCGGTCAGGACTGGACCGCGCCGCCGTCGACGTTGATGCCCTGGCCGTTGATGGAGCCGTTCACGACGCACGCCCAGACCGCCTCGGCCACCTCGTCGGACGTGACAAGCCTGTGGCTCGGCTGCTTGTCGGCGAGGATCTGCCGGGCTTCGTCTGGGCTTCGTCCCGTCTTCTCAGTGATGCCCGCCACGGTGGCATCCGTCATCGGTGTGTCGACATACCCGGGACAGATGGCGTTGACTGTCACTCCGCTGGCCGCAACCTCCGCGGCGGTGGAGCGCACCAGACCCAGCACGCCGTGCTTGCTGGCGGTATAGGCCGCGATGTAGGGCTCACCGACCTTGGCCGCGACCGAGGCCACCACGACCAACCGCCCCCAGCGCTGCTCGAGCATCGACGGGAGCGCCCGGCGTACGCAGCGAAATGGTGCGGTGAGGTTCAGGTCGAGCATGCGCTGCCAGTCTTCATCGGTCGTGGTGTGCACGCGTGCGGACACTCCAGCGCCCGCGTTGACGACCACGACGTCGACCCGCCCCCAAGCCTCCTCGACCTCCGACCACAATGAGTCGACAGCGCCGGCGCCGGTGATGTCGGCCGTGTGCACGAGCGTCTCGCTGGGGCACGCCGACGCGGTCTGCTCGAGCTCGTCGCGCGAGCGCGCGGTCAGCGCCACCCGCAGGCCGTGCGAGCTCAGCCGGATGGCCACCGTACGACCGATCCCTCTGCCGGCACCGGTGACCAGCGCCGTCCGCTGCTCGAGGTCTGTCACGTCAAGGAGCCTACCCACCTCCCTCGTCGAGGCTGGGCGTCAGCGTGGGGGCGCCAGCCGGGACGGCGCTTAGCGGTGGGGCCTGCCGTACCTGTTTCAAGTTAACTTGAAGTATTATCAGCCTGGATGCTTCCTGTGAAGGCGGCAAGGAAGTGAATACGCCCCAGGAATGTGGGTACGTCCGGATTCAGGGAGCAATCCACGCACAGAAAGAGGTGCCCCATGGGAATCGACGACAAAATCAAAAACACCGCCGAGGAATTCCAGGGCAAAGGCAAGGAGAAGACCGGCGAAGCCACCGGCAACCGGG